>JAEUUU010000021.1 GCA_016787345.1 Saprospiraceae bacterium
CCTGGGCGCTTGTCGTTACAACGGACAATCATTTGACTGGATCTCCGAGGAAGACGTCACCGAACTTCATAACGGGCCATCCAATGGCGTTCGCTCGGTTATAGAAGACAGGGACGGGTATTTCTGGTTCAATTCGGCTTATCGCTATAACGTCTACGGAAATACAAACGGACAAACGTTTTACAACAGGGAAAAAAGTATAGGAAACCTGGATCGCAGACCCGACAGCGATTTCTGGGAGTATCTGTCTATCGCCAGAGACAATAACAATGAATTATGGATCGCCACCTATAGGAACGGCGTTTGGCGGTACGATGGGGAAAGCACAACGCACTACCCCGTGCTGGCCGAAGGGAAAGAGATTACACTATTCTCTGTTTACAAAGACAACAATGGCGGCCTGTGGCTTGGCACACATGAGAATGGGGCATATCAATTCAAGGGGAAGACTTTTGAACGATTCCAACCCTGAGGAGCGAAACGGGGGGGCAGCCGCCTCACAGCGCGGCGTTGTGATTTCAACAAACCGAATTCCGGACGAAATCTTACATTTGAGCAGGTGCACAAATCTCGTACGAATTTATCCATGATCAACATGTACAACAAGGCAAAAAAGGGCCCGTCCACGCACATTCTGCTGCTTTCTGTTTCTTTATTGGGCGCCTTTTGGGGTTTACCCGGTACAACCAACGCTCAAATACTCGATGCCCGGAGAAGCGGATTCACCTGGATTTCCACGGAAAACGTCAGCGATCCGGCATTTGGTTCGGGCTATACGATGTACAGCGCTGCCTGGCCGATATTTAAACATTACCCCGGCCCGGCCGACTTCCAAACGGGCCTGAGCAGCAGCTGGCTGACGACCCAAAGAACGGGTTCCGAGCCGGATCAATTTTATACCACCATCGAGGGCGGCCTGGGCTGGTGGCACGATACGCGTTTTGGCACCAAAGTGCCCAAGTTTATCATGGGAGGCGTGTCTTATAATTTTTATGCCTGGGCAAATGGGCCCGGCGCAGGGAAAAGCGACATGTTGCCCAACGGACAAAGAGACTGGAGTACGCCCGGTGGCAAGTATGGCGTGGCGCAATTATCCAACACATTACTTTGGGCGCCCGATGGCCTGAATATGGCACAAAGTTTAAATGGCGAAATGCTTGGCTACGGCTATATTCCTTTGCCCCTGACGGACCCCATTTCAAATACGAACGGGACGAATATCACAACCGGCAATCAATGCTGGACTTTGTTTCTGAATTCCACCAATTTCAAAGGCCCGGCAACCTTCTTTTTACCCACTTTCTGGACCGAGCCCGCATTACTGGACCCCTCTTTGGAAGGATTGTTTCTGGACACAAGACCATCCGACCCGAACGTTGGTTTCGGTATTGAACACGCGGGATCGCCTGCGATTATTTCTTTTGACAGCAACGGAAATCCGTATGCCAAAACAGAAAGACTGCAGTTCCCGGTCAACAACGGGGACAACTCCATGATTTTGAATCAAATTTCAGTCTACTCCCAGGATGCGCTCTGGAACGACCTTCAAGCCTGGTTCAATGGCGGGCCCGCTGTCCAGCCAGGCATCAATTCAACCGGCACGTACAACGTATCATTTGTCAATAATGGCGGCGCCATGGCCGCTGAAATCTCCGAAACTGCGCCCAACGGCCTCGACCACGATATTGATTTGAATTTCATCGACAATGTTCAATTCAACGCGAACATTATGGGATTTGAATACGACCTGAACATTGTTGAAAAAGACGAAAAGAACTTCCTGCTACCCGAATACTTCAGGCTTGAGCCGGACAATCTCTGGCATGCCATAACGGAGGAAGCCGTTCCGCCCGCTACAAACTTATTATCAACTGCCGTACCGACCTCGCCCCGGCCCGAAATCACTTATCTGACACCCTTGGACCCCGAATGTCAGTGGCAAGATCCCAACGGCCCCTGGAATAACCCCGGACCGACCGCCGGCCCTTTTACAGCCGACCTTGGCGACGGGACTACGGTTACTTATTACTGGTATCGTTTTGTCGACCAACCCGCGATTATCCATGCCAACCTTCCGGAAGATATTCGCACTAAACTGCAGCAAAGAGTCGAACTCATTCATGCCAACTGGAGCCATACCGACGAATACCTGGCGCCTCCTTCCATAGGGCGGATAGCCACCATCGATCCGGCAGCGATTGTCCAGCCACCTGCCGGCCTGGAGATTGGCTACGTTCCGATCGTGACCAGGCAAGAAAAAACACAGAAAAAAGTAAGGGTGTTTGTTTTAGCCGGACAGTCGAATATGCAAGGTTACGGCGCCATCGATGACCCCGAAAACGGCCCGGGAAGTTTATACGACGTTATCCAGAATGATACAAATGGCAGGTGGTCGGCAATCGGCACAACAGACAACTGGACAACGCTGGAGAACGCCTACCTGTATTTTGAAAGAGACGGCGAAACAATCAGATCAAATGTAACCGTCGGGCAGGGCGCTTATGATAATTTAATAGGACCGGAATTAATGTTCGCCCACCAACTGGATGAATATTTTGAAGACCCCGTGCTGATTATCAAAACTGCCTGGGGCGGAAAAAGCCTGGCGGTAGATTTTCGCCCGCCCTCAGCAGGCGGCACAACCGGCGAATATTATAACGCCATGATACAAATCGTAAAGGATGTTACTGAAAATCTGGAGAACGAATTTCCAAACATCGGCGCTACAGATTACGAGATTTCAGGTTTCGCCTGGTTTCAAGGCTGGAACGACGGCGCATCCGACGATTACCTCAACGCGTATGAAAGCAATCTGTATCACCTGGTCAACGACGTAAGAAGCGACCTTGAAGCACCCCGGCTGCCGTTTGTTATAGCCAGCTCCGGACAAGGCGGTTTTGAGGCAATCAACGATTCCTGGGTACAGAGCATGCAAAATATTGTGTCGGTCGCACAGGAAACCGTGGGGTGTAATGACACGGTTTATGGCGGCTGGGTTGGTTTTGTCAATACAAAGCCCTTTTATCTGAATCAATCAGATTCTCCCGAGGATGCCATTTACCACTTTAACAACAATGCGCTCACTTTCTTGAATATCGGCAAAGCCATAGGCAATGAAATGATTCTGGCAATCAATGATATGGCCTTTTGTTATGTGGATTGCGGCAACCCGGTATCGCCCGGCATCGTGTCGATCGGAAACAGGGTATGGAACGACCTGAATCAAAATGGCATCAATGAACCAGAAGAACCGGGCATCCCAGGCGTATCTTTGGTGATTTGGTCGGACTCCGACGGCGATGATATACCCGACTGGCAGGGCTTCGGCGGCGTTCAGGTGACTGACGAGAACGGGTATTACAGGTTTTCCGGTTTGCAGCCCGGAAATTACGTGGTTTTTGTGTGGCAGGTAAATAACTGGGGTCCCGGTGAACCCTTGGAATATTTTGTATCAACCAATAATGTTGAAACAAATGCCAATAATGACGTTGATTTGGACAACAATGGCTCGGGTAATCCTTTTACGGATATCATGTCGGGTATTGTGACGCTTATAGCGGACGAAGAGCCGCTGAACGACGGCGACCCCGCCAATTGTTATTTTAATTACGACGCCAGCGGCAACAACACCGTTGATTTCGGGTTTTACAACCCGGATATCGTTTCCGGAAACATGGATATGGACGAGAAGGATCAGTTGATTCAACTTTTTCCAATACCCGCCGGGAATGAGTTTACCATCAAATGGAATGTCGGCAGGCACCGGATTCAAATCCATGATTCTGTCGGCAGAAGGCTTCGGGAAATTGACTCCACCGAATCCGTTCAATCTATCGATATTTCATCTTTACCCGCTGGTATCTATTTTGTTAAAGCAATCAATTTGAATAACAACAATACACAAGTATTGAAATTAATAAAGCAATAGGACAAGCCCATGCGGCTTCCGTATTCTATTTTTTGAACCTTCTCAAACAACTATTCACATGCTTTCAGGCAAAGACTACTCCCAAATGTCCCTCGAAGAATTGGTGGCAGAAGAGAAAAAAATGAGCGGGCTAAAAACCACAACTGCCGTGTTCGTAGGCTTCCTTTTTGGTATTGCCCTTTTTGCCGCGACGCATAAAGGCTTCTTTCTCACGGTCATTTTAATCGTTGCCGGCTTTTCAATTGGCGGCAAGCATGCGCAAAACCTGAAAAGTATTCGGGCAGAAATAAGTCGCAGGGAAAACGCGCATTAATCGATCCAACGGAAAATTACCTTTACTATGACTGAAAAGATTGGTGGCCTCCTGTTTCCCATGTATGCTAAATATATCCTGTCATTCGACAAGTCTTTCGAACAGTTCGCTGCCGACTTGAAAAAAGAGGCAGAAATTATTCACAACACCAAAAATTGACACCATGAAAAAAGGAACAAAAGAAAACCCCTGGCAACTCAAAACGCCGCCGCTCAGCGCCGAATACGAAATGTATTTGGATGTGAAAGACGATAAAGAAGTCATTGTTTGCACCGTAGGCAAAACCGTTCTGCTGTATGATGCGCGCTGCCTGAGCGATCTGCACAACATGCTCAAAGAACACGGCGACTGGATGGAACTGGGTGCAGCCGACGAACAAAAACCCGCGAAAGAAGGCACCGTCGAGGCATGGGGAAGATCGGAAAACAATCCGGTTGGCGGCTGGTACGGACTAAAAAAAGGGCTTCGGGGGAGATTCGGCATGTATATTCCGCCGTTGATGGAAGAACTCGGGCTTGTTGAACTGGAGCACAACGCAAAAAACAATCGGATGAGGGCAAAGTAATCCAACAGGCCGCGGTTGAGAAACAAAAACAAACACAATTTAACATGCGGAATGCTGTGCTTTTGACCATCAACTTTATCTTTTTCCTGAGCGCCCTATTTGGCCAGACAGGAGACGCCAAACTAAAAATCTCCCCGCTGACGGGAGATTTTTACATTTATACAACCTACAACACGTACGAAGGAACCCAAATACCGGCAAACGGGATGTACCTCGTCACAAACAACGGCGTGGTCCTGTTCGATACCCCCTGGGATACGACCCAGTTTCAGCCCTTACTGGACAGTATTCGTTTGAAACACCGGCAGGACGTGACAATGTGTATTGCAACGCATTGGCACAGCGACCGAACGGAAGGGCTGGCATATTATAAACAACTGGGAATCAAGACCTACACAACGCGCCTTACCGACGAGCTGTGCAAAAAGAACAACAAAAAAAGGGCTGAGTACTTAATTGAGGGCGATACCGTTTTTCATATCGGGCCGTATTCTTTTGAAACTTATTATCCGGGAGAAGGGCATACGACCGATAACATCGTCATTTGGTTCGGCAAAGAGAAAATCCTTTACGGCGGCTGCCTCATAAAGGGCGCCGACGCGGAGAACCTGGGTTATTTGGGAGATGCCAATGTAACGGAATATTATTCCACGCTGAAAAAGGCACAGAAAAAATGCCCCGATCCGAAGTTTCTTATCATCTCACACAGCGACTGGAACGATACGAATTCATTGAAAAATTCTATAAAATTAGCCAAAGAACTCAAAAAGAAAAATCGTTCATAAAGATTCACCGTTGCAAGGCCTGGCCAAAAATAACATGCTTAAAATCATCTCTGCTCTTGCCTTATTCATACTCGCCACAGCGCTGATTACCTGCTCTGTCCAGTCCAATAAACAGGCCGTCAAAAAAGAACCATCCGCCGTTTCTCCTGCGGCCGACAGCCTGTTGCCCAACAGCGATCAATTGGCCGGAGTCTGTTCTTTGGCCATCGCCGATTACATCGACATGGTGTATCAAAAAGACAAAACCCGCTTCGATACCCTGTTTTTGGGACAACAGTTTGATTTTGTGCGCCTTGAACCGCCGGATACCATCAGGGGCGTTCAAATCCGTTTGCTGAAAGCGGAGGAGATCGAGCGCAAAAAATCAGTGTATAGCCCCACTTCCCCCTTTATCAATTTCATCGGTTTTTGGGAGCAGAGCACGGTGGATTTCGTTTTTGTTGCATTTTACCCCGGATTTGCCCACCAGTTTGACGCTTACCTGGGTTATACATACCGTCCTGAAACGAAGCAATTCGAACTAACCCAATCGCGTATCGAAGTGTTGGTGCGCAACAAGGAAGGGAAAGCCGATCATTTTGCTGTTTATGAAAACGGCAGGCATACCGGTAACAAGCCGGTTGAAGGAGATAAAAAATAGTATCTTATCAATAAATTTTGAAAAACCATGCCATCTAAGCCCCCGCCCCGGGGAGAACGCCCGGAGCGCGCCCCGGCTCCCCGGTTTCTCAACGTCGACCTCGATGTAGAAGCCGGCGGCGACCTGAGCCCCTTGCTGGAGCACTGGAAAGGCCCGATGGTCACCCTCGTGGAGCCATCCGACACGGGCGGGAATTTTGCCCGGCTGGAACATTCGACCCAGCCGACCGATGCCGCCGATGCCATACGCCGTTTCTGTGATGCTATAGAAACACTTCCTCCCGATCTGGCGGAGTTTTGGCTGCATTGTCCCGTTCGACAACTGGTTATCGGGTATGAAAGCGGACACGAGCCGCCTTATTATCAGGAAACACTGTCCGCTGACTTGCTGGCCCGGGCAGCGCGTTGTTTTACCGGTATCGGGACGATCGTGTACCCCGTGCAATAGCCGTATTTTGCAGCGGGTCCGGATATCCCCAGCCCATCTTAACACTAAATCATGCACTTCAGAATTCTATTCCTTCTCTCCTTCTTTTCAGCCCTGTACTGCGGCGCTCAAAACCCTTCGAGTACCGAAGAGATTTTTTATACCTCAAACTATAAATGGGGGGTAAAATCCAAATCGGGCAAACTCGTCATCGACACGATTTACGACCGGATATTCGTACTGTACGAAAACAACAGACTTACCTTGCCGCCCAAAGACCGCAACCAGCCAGGCCCGTGGCTAAACTGCTATATCGTAATCAGCAGGGAAAAAGGGACCGCGATTTTCAGCAGTTCGGGTAAAATCTTGTTTGATTTCGTCCAGTGCAACGGTCTGCAGTACGACGCCCGGACCCAAACCGTGGTTGTAATCAAACAATTGGCCGACAACCGGTTGCGAAGCACGTTGCATTCGATGGATGGCCGAAATCTGTTCGAAGATGACTTTGAAAGCATCGGCTACGTCACCCGCTCGGACCTGATCGTGCTCATCGCAGAAGACGGGGCAAAAGACGAATTTTACATCTACAACGCCAAAGAAAACCTGAGGACCGGCCCCTACTCGCACATCAACGTATTCAATCAGGACAGCAGTCCGCTGCTCGGAATGAAGGAGGAGGAGTTTAACAAATTTCGCAATCTCAACATCCTCACCGTGCGAAAAACCGTCGACAATGAAGACATCTGGGGCATTATGAACCTGGAAGGAGAATTGCGGGTCCCGTTTTCGTATAAAAGGTTCAGAATCATCGATTCGTCGATGCAAAGCACCTTGATCGACAAATGCCAGAAACCGGACAACGTAGAGTTCGTGTTTTATTCCTACGACATGAATGATACGAATGAAACCAGCCTGCTTCTTTTCGATGCCCGACTGGACCTGTACAAGTACGATGCAGCGGAGCGGAAGATATTCAAGGCGGATTAATGCCTGATTCTGGCCATTTTTCAATTAACGAGAGCTTTGTCTAAACAATTTGGGCGCCGACGAGGTATATGGTTAAAACAAAACGCCATACACCATGATCTGTTCGTCGTCCAACTTTCGCCGTGCCGGCCTCCTGTTCTTTTGCATTTTATCGCTCCTGTCGCTCGAAGCGCAATCATTCGTCCATCGCTATAAAAACAACTCGGGCAACCAAAACTTCTTCGCCATCCGCCCTTTGAGCGACGGACGCATGATAGTAGGCGGCGGGGCGGCTACCGGCAACGACCGCGCTTTGGCCATGCTACTCGATGAGGATGGCAATGTCGTGTGGAGCAGGCTATACGGGGGCCAGTTTGGTTTTGCCTGGGTTATCGCCGACTATGCCGAAACTGCCGACGGCCAACTGCTGGCTCTGGTCAACGTCTCCGATGGCAACAATACCTACACCAACCTGACTCGCCTTTCGGTCCAAAACGGTCAGGTATTGAGCGCCTTGCGCCTGGGCGACGATGATCGCTACGCTGTATATTACAACATCACGCCTTCCAACGACGGCGGCTTCATCCTGTCTGGAGCGGTTGGCGATATTGCACGGCCAACCGGTTTCAGCTTGTTAAAAACCGATGCCAATGGCAGCATTATCTGGCAACGTTCGGTCACGCATCCTACTTTAAAGGGCTTTCTTAGAGAAGCCGTGGTGAGTGAAAACGGCGACATCTGGGCCGTTGCTTCTCTGGAAGACGAATTCGGCGCAATCGGGCGCATTGGCCTCTTTCATTTCAGCAATACCGGCGATCCGCTGAATGCCTATCAATATACGGCTTCCGATCCGCTTCGTCGCCTGGGGCTGTACAGCATCGACTGGCAGCCGGGAATCGGGCCGGTAGTGGGCGGTTTTTATTACAACGACGGTCCGACCAATACCCGACCCTTGATCGTACAGTTCGACACAACGGGGTCGGTGGCTTGGTCCAAAGTGCTCAATTCGCCGCCCGCCACTTTCAACAGTGTTTATATCCATCGCTTGTCCGACGGCAATTTACTCGCGGCTTGCGGCAACGGCGGCGCGTCGCCGCTCGGCGTGATGGCCAAACTCAGTCCGGCAGGCAGTATCCTTTGGGTACGCAACATGACGACCAATGAAGCCCCCGAAAGCCTGGCAGCCGCCTCGATCGATGAGCAAGACAATCTCTTCGGGGCAGGAATTGTATTTACCCCTTTGCCAGCCCTCGAACGCAAGGGATTTGTTTTCAAAACCGACGACCCTCGCTTCGACGAACCTTCCTGTTGCAGTCAGGCGACCACCGGAATTGTGTCCAACGCACCACTGCTGAAAGATACGTTCAACCTCACGGAAGGCGACCTGGCCGAGCCGAATACCACCTCGTTTTCCAGCTCGGCCATCACCCAGGTCCGTCAGGATGTTTGCAGCTCCGACGACGAACCGCTGGTCGAGTTGTCCGATACCAGTATTTGTCCGGGACAATGCGTGACCCTGAGCATTGTACAACCGGGCGGCAACGACTACATCCTGAGCGTGCCGGGCGGCATTCCGGAATCAGCAACGGTCAGCGATTCCATTACAATTTGTTTTCCCGAAGCCGGCACGTACACGATCCGGCTCGACGATGGCGACTGCTCCCGCACCGCCCTGACCATCGAAGTCGAGCAACTCGCTCCGGGAGCATTTACGCTTTCGGATACTTTGATTTGTCCGGGCAGATGCATCACGCTGAGCGCCTCGGTAACGGGCAATCCGGATGATTATATCTGGGTGTTCGACGGCGCGCAGCCCGATACTGTTGCCGGATTATCGCCGCCGGAAGTCTGTTTCGATACCGCCGGGATTTATTCGCTGCGACTATACCTGATCGGCTGCGGATTTAACGAACAAACCCTTGAAGTGTCGGCGCGGCCTTTCCGCATACCAGATGCATTTTCACCCGACGGCGATCAAATCAACGATACCTTCCGGCCCCTGCTGGACTGCCCCGACGGCGAGTATTCCTTTGAAATTTATAACCGCTGGGGAGAAAAGATTTTTGCCACCAACGACCCCAACGCGGGTTGGGACGGCACACAAAACAACGTAGCAGCGCCCGTCGACGTGTACGTCTGGGTGCTGCGTTTCGGAACGCTGCAAAATGGAGGACAGGCCCTTCGCCAATCTGAACACGGTCAGGTCACCCTGTTGCGCTAATTCTCCGATGAGAACTGAAACAAACGCATGTCGGCTGGCAAACTTTTAAATGCTTGTGCTGTTGAAGCAAACCGGCATTACCATTTAAAACAAACTACCCGAAAATGATCGCCGAAGCAATCGTCCCCTTACTTTCCCTCATTGCCCTGGAAGTTATCCTGGGCATCGACAACATCATTTTCATCTCCATTCTGGCCGACAAACTTCCTGAAAGCCAGCGGAATAAACTCAGGTATTGGGGTATTGGCCTGGCGATGGTCATGCGTTTGATTCTGCTGGCGTTTATCTCCTGGATTCTGCGCCTGGATCAGACCCTGTTTACCCTGTTCGACATCGATTTTTCCGGCAAAGGACTGATTTTGATCGTGGGCGGTTTGTTCCTGATTTACAAGAGCACGAAAGAAATTTACCACAAAACCGAAATTGCCGCGCAGGAACAACCGGTTGCACCCAAACACGCCGGGTTCAATAAGCTACTCTCGGAGGTTATCATTCTTGATCTGGTATTTTCTATCGATTCGATCATTACGGCCGTCGGCATGGTCGACCAGCTCTGGGTCATGTATACGGCCGTCATTGTCACGGTGCTCATCATGCTGGTCGCCTCCAAACCAATCAGTTCGTTTATCCGGCAACACCCATCGTTCAAGATTCTGGCCCTTTGTTTTCTGCTGATGATCGGGGTATCGCTGCTGGCCGAGGGCCTGCACTTTGAAATCCCGAAGGGCTACATTTATTTCTCCATGGCATTTGCCTTCCTGGTGGATGTGATACAGATGAAAACGGTGAAAAAACCCGCCTGAGACGGCTGTATTGAGACAAATCAGCGGATCAGGGGAAGCACCCGATATACATTGCCCATCCGAACAGACAGAAAATACTGCCCCGATGGCAGGTTTGCGGCCTGTAAAGGCAAAATCTGCTCACCGGTATCCGCATCGGCAATGTCGTTGTACCGCCGCAATACCCTGCCGCTTGCATCGGTCAGGCAAATTTCAGGTGTTTGCAGTCCTTTTGGCAATTGAAAATACAAAGCCGAATTTTCCTGCAAAGGGTTGGGGAAAACGCGAAACGAACCGGGCAACACGGCCTCGTCCAGATGGCTGGTAACAATCGCCTTGTCTGTAAAACGCATGATTACATGCCCGTTGTAGAACGGCAGATAATGTCCGGCACTCACGAAACGGTCGTCGGGCAACACAGCCAGATCGAGCAGAACATCGTAAAAGGTGCCGAGAGAGAGCATTGCTTTCCCGTCGTCGCCGAAACCTGGGTCATCGGCGCCATTGGGCAGAAAACGCGCGGCCATAAAGTCATTTTTGAAACCTTTGTATACGGCGCCGACGACCACTATCCTGCCGTCGTGCAACAGACCGATACTTTTGCCGTAAGTCGACAGGTCGTAGTTGCGCAGCACAACGCCGTTGTCGCCAAAGTTCACATCCAGCAAGCCCCCTGCCTTAAATCGGGCGACCAGCATCGACCAGGTTTCATTCTGATTAATGCTGCCTATTACGGTAATATCGCCGGAGGCATTGATTACAAGGTCTTCGATGTATTCAATTGCCGCGGTTTGTACCTGCGTGAAGCCTCCCTGGCCAAATCCTGTATCGGGGCTGCCGTTGGGCTGAAAACGCGCCACGATTGCCCAGGCGCTCGTCGGGTAAACCACACTGCTTCCCCCGGCGACAATTTTACCGTCGGGCTGTAAGGCAATCGCTTGAAAACGATCGTCGCGGTCGCTTCCCATATCAAAAAATACAAGTCCCGAATTACCGAAACCGGTATCCGCAGCGCCAGTGGAGAGCAGGCGGCACAACATCATCCGGCCTGCCGAGTAGCCGCCCAGAAGAATTTTACCGTCGGACTGGATCACGACGGATTGTGCAAAAGCCGGGAAGCTCAATTTTGCCACACCATTCAAACCAAAGGTGTTATCGGGTGCGCCATTGGGTTTGAAGCGGGCAGCATAGGGGTAAAAAACATCGGATTCGGTATAAAACCCGGCAACGACGATTTTTCCATCGGGCTGCAAGGCCACAGTATGCGCCTCACAGGCTTCCCCGATGAGCAGGGTGGTTTTGCCATCGCCGCTGAATGAGGGGTCGAGGCTGCCGTCAGGCAAGTACCTCGACAGGCACAGTCGCGTGCTGCCGATACTGCCGCCGAACGTTTGGCCGGCGACAACCGATTTGCCGTCGGGTTGAATGGCAATGCTGTGTGCGCGGTCGGAACTTTGGGCTCCGAATGTGGTAGTGACAATGCCCGTCGCATTGAAGGAGGAGTCGAGAACGCTGTTTTGTGCGAGAGAAACATGTCCAAGCATCAAAACGAATAGCAGCAGTTGAAACGGCTTTTTCATGTGCAAAAATTTGGCTTGCCTTGTTAATGACGAAACAAGACAAAAGTTCAACCGCAATTCAACGAATGTACCGATTTGTCAAAAAAAAGCGGCCCGGCGTCCCACCCGCCGTGCCGCTGAAAAATATGTGAAAAACCGAATTAGCTGTAAGAAGGGGTTGATGAGGTTGATGAGGTTGATGAGGTTGATAAAAGTTTATAGCATTGAGTGTAGAAGCAACCCTTTTTTATAAACTTAATAAACCTCATCAACCCTCATCAACCCTTAATCCACATTATCATGCAGGAACGAGTTGCCGCCGAAGCGGATCTGCGCCTGTTCGTCGTCGAGAGAAATGGTCCAGTCAGACATGCCGGTTTCCTGGGCGTCGGGCACATCGTCGAGGCGGATGTTGCGGCGCAGGTAGGCCGGTTGGTTTTCCAGTTCGATGATTGTCTGCGGCGAGTTGAGTTTCACCACATTGAGTTGACGGTTGCGGACTTCTTCGCGGCGGCGCTGGGCTTCTTCCATACGTTTGCGGCGCTCTTCGGGTGTGAGGTCTTGTTCCTCGCGTTGCACGAAGGGGTCGTGGGCATGGCTATGGCTGCGGCGCATTTTGTCCATCGTTTCCCGGATATCATCGAACTCGAATTCGAGTTTGCTGGCGGCCTTCTCCTCCACCGGGGTGAATGCACTGGCGTTGGTATCGGCAGTGATGTCAGAAAGAGAAGGCTGGTGCTTTTTTGAAGCGGCCGCGTCGAAATCGTCGAGGTGAACCACGTTGCGGTCGTTTTTCGGTTCCTGGCGCATGGCGGAGGCCGGTACGCGTTTTTCCGTGGCTTCGAAACCGGTCGCGATGATGGTCACGGCGAGTTTTTCGCCCAGGCGTTCGTCGTAGCAGTTGCCCCAGATCAGGTTGGTGCCGTTGCCGGCCTCTTCCTGAATGAACTCGGTGATCTCGAAAATTTCGTCCATCGTGGCTTCGCGCATACCCGAGGTAATGTTGACCAGGATATTTTTAGCGCCGTAGATGTTGCTGTCTTCGAGCAGCGGCGAGTTGAGCGCTTCGTCGACGGCACGGCGGGCGCGGTTGTCGCCTTCTACGGCGGCGGTGCCCATGATGGCCACGCCGGAGTCGCGCATGACGGTATTTACGTCTTCGAAGTCGACGTTGACGTAACCCGGCACGGTGATAATCTCGGCGATGCCTTTGGCAGCCGTGCAGAGGATATTGTCGGCCTGTGCGAATGCCTGCGACATCGTCAGGTTACCGTGGATCTGGCGCAGTTTGTCGTTGGAAATTGCCACGAGGCAATCCACGTTTTTACGCAGTTCTTCCACGCCTTCATACCCGTTGGAGACGCGAATGCGGCCTTCAAAGAGGAAGGGCAAAGTGACAATGCCCACGGTCAGGATGCCCATTTCACGGGCGGTTTTAGCGATAATGGGTGCTGCGCCGGTGCCGGTGCCGCCGCCCATGCCGGCCGTGATGAAGACCATTTTGGTGCCGTCTTCCAGAAAGCGCTGGATTTCGTCCAGGCTTTCGATACAGGCCCGTTTGCCCACGTCGGGCTTGGAGCCCGCGCCGCGGCCTTCGGTCAGGTTGGCGCCCAGGGGAATTTTGGTCCCGACCGGGCTGAGGTTCATTGCCTGGGCATCGGTATTGCAAATGGCGTAATCCACGCCGACGATACCTTGTTTGTACATGTAGGATACTGCGTTGGAGCCGCCACCGCCTACACCGATGATTTTTATGATGGAAGGCTCGTCCTTCGGCAAATCGAAAAGCATAGCCAAAAAGATTTTGAAATGAAAATAAAAGGGTTCCTGCTGATAAGTCGCTGTGTATCAGGAATTCCGGTTGCGCCGGACCTGCATGATCAAACTCCCTGCAAAGAGTACGCCGCCGAGGATCAGCACCGCTGCACCGGCTAAATTCAGTGCCGGGTTTCGGTTGTCACCTTGTTGCAGCAGACTGTATCCGACAAACATCAGAAACATGCCCGCGATAAAGGCGTACATCAATCGGGTGCTCATTTAGCGCCGATTTTTTTGTCAAAATCGACGTCGGGCTCGGCCTCGAACCATTCCTTCGTTTTCTGGAAGATGTTTTCAAGCCAGGTAGCCGATTTTTCTTCCGAAACGTTGGAGGGTTCTTTTTCGGTTTTGACCGCGGGTGCGGCTTCAGCCGGCGGTGTTTTACCGGCTTCCACGTCCTGCAGGCCTTTGAGCAACAGACCGATGCCGGTGCTGAAGATCGGGCTGCTGACGCTTTCCTGATAGCCGTGCGCGAGGCTTTCCACCGGCGCCCCGACGCGGCACGACATGCCGGTGTGGTACTCGGTGAGTTTGTCGACGTGCGCCAGCATAGAGCCGCCGCCGGTGAGCACGATACCGCCGATCAGACGGCGCTCGTAGCCGGAGCGGCGCAGTTCCCAGAGCACGTAGTCGAGGATTTCCTCCATACGGGCCTGGATGATGCGGGCGAGATTTTTCTCGCTGATCTCCTTGTGTTCGCGGCCTTTGAGACCGGGAATGGTGATGATGCGGTTGTCGAACACCTCGTCGGCCAGTGCCGAACCGAAACGGACTTTCAGTTTTTCCGCCTGCGGCTGCATCACGGTGCAGCCTTCTTTGATGTCGGCAGTGAGCACATTGCCGCCGAAGGGGATCACGGCCGTGTGGCGGATGATGCCTTCGTGGAAAATGGTGATATCGGTGGTGCCGCCGCCGATGTCGACGAGGGCCACGCCGGCTTGTTTTTCTTCTTCGGAGAGCACGGCATCGGCGCTGGCCAGGGGCTCAAGGGTGAGCTCGGCGACGCGCAGGCCGGCTTTTTCGACGCAGCGATAGAGGTTGTTGATGGCAGTGATCTGGCCGGTGATGATGTGGAAGTTGGCTTCCAGCCGCACACCGCACATCCCGATCGGGTCGGTGATGCCCTGTTCGCTGTCGACGGTAAATTCCTGCGGGAACACGTGGATGATCTTGTCGCCCGGCGGCAGTACGAGTTTGTACATGTCGTTGACGATCCGCTCGATGTCGCGGCGGGCAATCTCCGTGTGATCGCTTTCGCGGGTCAGCAAACCGCGATGCTGCAGGCTTTTGATGTGTTGCCCGGCGATGCCGACGTGGACGGTGTCGAATTTCATACGCGCCTGACGCTCAGCAATTTCCACTGCTTCGCGAATCGCGTTCACCGTTTTTTCGATGTTGCTGACCACGCCGCGCAATACCCCGACGCTTTCGACCTTACCGACGCCGATAATTTCGAGTTTGCCATGGGAATTCTTTCTGCCGGCCAGACAACACACTTTGGTCGTGCCAATGTCCAGGGCTACGACCACATCGTGGGATTGATGGACTAATTCGGTCATAGTTGTCCTAAGTTTAGTGATTTGAGTTTCAGTTCGTTCTAACTTTTTCTCTGCCGGCAGGCAGAAACTTTTTCCCGCCGACAAAGGTACTTTTTTAAGCTTTTAGCTTCAAATTTTTCAACAATTTATTTTTTTTAAACAAACAGCTTCTTTAGGTTGATGAGGGTTTATAAGGGTTTATTAGGTTTATAGGGGGGTATCGTATTCGGTATCAGGTTCTTGCAGGGTGGAGAGGCGGGCTGCCAATTGGTTGATTTGGTAAGTCAGTTTTTCCAGTTCCTGTCTGAGTATGGAAAAATCTCCGTCGGACAAATACTGCAAATCATGACTGATTACCAACAGGTTCACCACTTCCACGGCACTACTGAATGCCATACTGTAAAACCGGCTCTGATCCTTGCTACCCACTCTGGCACTTCCTTCGGCAAGATTGCAGCCTATGGAAATACCGGCCCGTCTTATCTGGCTTGTGATGCCGAACATCTCCTCTTTCGGAAATGCCTTGGTCGCTTGATAAATGAGGAGCGTAATCTTCCTCGACATTTGCCAAACGGCCATTTTTTCAAACCCATAAGTATACCCCATACTCTATTTTATTTATAAACCCTATAAACCTTATAAACCTTATAAACCTTATAAACCTATCGTTTACAAACTATCTGTCCATTGTATTTCAAATTGATCGTTTCGTATTCGCGCCATCCCGTTGCGGGCATGGCTTTTTGGTAAAAGATTTTCAGGCGGCTCAGTTTGTCGTCCAGCCGGCGCGTACTGCCGAGGATGATTTTCTGGTTGCCGATAAGCGGCACGAGTACGAACTCGCCGGCATTGTTGTAATGTATCTGCTGAAAGAATCCGGCATAGAAATCATCTTCAAGCAGGGTATTGGTCAGGTTGTAGAGGTCTTTCAGGGGGTGGCGTTTTTTTTGTAAAAAATCGTTGGTGTAAGGCGGCAAATTGCCGGTGGCCACCAATACGCGCGCGGTGAAGTTTTTGGAGGGTGGCATTTTGACGCCGTTTTTATCCAGATAATAATTGCCGCCGTTGTTGTCGAGCACCCGGATCAGCGGTTCGCGCTGCTTGATGCGCACGTGCAGAATGTTCTTTTGGTCCACCCAGGTATCGGCATCGGCGACAAAGGGGTCTTCTTCCAGTACGCGTTCCATCCGGTCCACTTCGAGGTTGCTCAGCGCCGTTCCTTCCAGCGTATTGCCGAAAGAACGCAGCAGGGCATTGCGCACGTCGACCTCGCTGATGAGTTTGTCGCCTTTGCCCAGGGGCACCACTTCCACCTCCACCGTTTCGGCGAAGCTGTGCTTCTTGCGCATGACCGCCGACAGCAGTACCACCCCGACAATGATCAGGAAGAGCAGCCAGTAGATGCGGTCGTATCGCAGGCGCGGCGCGCGGAAGGAAGGCAGTTGAAATGCCACTTTTGAATATTGATTTAATTTATCCTGTAATAAGTTATCATAACGGGTTCCTGAGGGATTGCACTCATTCCCACAACAGCGTCGATCATCGGAGTCGGCCGCTTATAGGGAATCGGAAGTGAAAGCAGGACCCTGACCGACATGGTCGTTTCATTGATTTCTACAATTTTAAATTTGGTCTTAAAGGGCGTTGTATACCCATCCGGTTCTAATGCGGGTCCAGCAGTGACGGCTTTTCCCGCGGGATTACTTTTCGCGGTTTGGGAAAACCACATACTAAGTGTGTCGGAGATCAGCGCATACCGACCGAAATACTCGGTAACTATGCCATTTCTGTGTACCAGACTATCGTTTTTATTGGAGCAGGTGACGTTTTCCTGGTTAAAAAACAGAAAGTGCCCCTGCCAGCGTTCCAATCCGACCATACCGGTTGTGTCCACTTGATTTCCGAAGCCGCAAAACGCCCATTTCTGTCCATTCAGAGATGGGACAGACGTCTGGGCCATCAGAAGGGCCGTCTGGATAACCATACAGCAAACCGTTAGTATTATTACTTTTCGTTTCATTGGTCAAGTTTATTGTTGAGCCAGTCCCTGATGAGGGGAACAAAAGCGTCGATATCACCGGCCCCCATCGTCAGCAACACCTGCAAGTCTTTGTTTTTCAAAACATTCAGCAGGTCTTTCTTTTCGACGAGGAATTTTTCCCCTAAGCTCATTTTATCCAAAATGGTTCCCGAAGTAATACCCGGAATCGGTTCTTCCCGGGCGGGATAAATCGGGAGCAGCAGGCATTCGTCCAGCCCGTCGAGCGCAAGGGCGAAGCCCTCGGCAAAGTCGCGGGTGCGGGTGAACAGGTGGGGCTGAAACACGCCCGTGATCTTCCGGCCCGGAAACAACATCCGCGCTGCCGCGATGGTCGCTTCCAGTTCGGCCGGGTGGTGCGCATAGTCGTCCACATACACGAGATCGGGTCTGCGAACATGGTACTCAAACCGCCGGTGCACCCCTGCGAAACTGTCGAGCCCCTCCGCCAAAGTCTCTGCAGGCACGCCGGCCAGCAAAGCCGCCGCAGCAGCCGCCGTAGCGTTGAGGATATTGTGTCGGCCCGGGTAGCGGAGGGTGAGGGCGATTTGGTTTTCGGCTTTGCGATTAACTAAGCTTCCAACACCTCCTGAGGGGGCCCCACCCCCAACCCCTCCCCCCGGGGGGAGGGGAGCCGATCCGAGCTCATGGCCGCTCCCCTCCCCGGAGGGGGAGGGGTTTGGGGTGGGGCCTGAGGAAGAAAAGCCCATATTCCCCACAAACTCAAACACCATCCTACCCTCTTCCACCCGCAGGTTTCTTGCCTGAAAATCGCCTTCCTCGATACCGAAAGTGTACACTTTGCGGCCGGAGGAACGCAAATCGCCGGCAAGGTCGTCGAGCGGGAGGCCGTGGCGATAAATCAGGGCGCCGCCGGGTTTGATCTGGCGGGCAAACTGCTCGTAGGCTTCCACCACCGCTTCCGGGGTGCCGTAGATGTCGAGGTGATCGGGGTCGATCGAGTTGAGGATGGCAATCTCGGGGTACAGATGGTGAAAACTGCGGTCGTATTCGTCGGCTTCGGCGACGACCCAGTCAGACTGGCCCTCGACGAAGTTGTTGTTCAGATTGAGCGAAATACCGCCCAGAAACGCCGTGGCGTCGATGCCGCCGCTGCGCAACAGGTGGGCGACCATGGTACTGGTGGTGGTTTTGCCGTGCGTGCCGGCTACGGCCACCGTGCGAAGGTTGCGGCTGATGAGCCCGAGCACCTGGGCGCGTTTCATCATCGGGATGCCGCTTTCTCGGAACCAGCTCAGTTCGCGGTGCTCGGCCGGCACAGCGGGCGTCCAGACCAGCAGGTCGACGCCGGCGGGTATGCGGGCCGGATCGTCGTCGTAATGCACAGGAATGCCTTCGCTCGCCAGCGCGCGAGTCAGATCGGTTTCGGTGCGGTCGTAACCCGACACGGCGATGCCGCGGCCGTGGAAAAAACGGGCCAGGGCCGACATGCCGATGCCGCCGATACCGATGAAATAGAGCCGATGGAGATGATCGAAGGTCATGTAATAATCAATGAGGTACTTTTTCGAGTTCGAGGGTTTCCTGCTGGCCGCCGCGGTTCATTTCAAATTTGAGCGTGACGCCGTCGGCCGTCAGCAGTTTGACCATGATTTCTTTTTTACCGGTTTCCGTGGTGTACAGTTTGTCGCCGTCGGAACGCCAGGTACCCGATTGTTTTTGTTCGCCGAAACTGGCGCTGTAGGTACCGTCGTCCTGAAAACTGAAAGAAACCTGCGTGGCATCCTGACCTGAGTCTTTGCCAAATACGAGCCATTCCTTGCCTTGCCATTCGCCGACGAGCATGGGGTTTTTATCGTTGGCTGGCTGACAGGACGGCAGCAGCAGGGCAAGCGCCAGAAAAAGTTGCAACAGTTTGATTTTCATATTTTTCAAAGCGGTTTATTGATCAATTTAAGGGCTTCCAGGGCGATGGTTTCCGCGGCTTTGGGTTTGCCCAGGGGGCGAATACTTTCGCTCAGGCTGAATCCCAAAGCTTCGTTTTGCAACACCAACAGAGCCTCGGGCACCATTTTTTCCACGGCATCGGCGTCGCGGACCAGGCGGGCGGCGCCTTTTTCCACGAGTGAGAGGGCGTTTTTGGTTTGGTGGTCTTCGGCTACGTTGGGCGAAGGCACCAGAATGGCCGGTTTGCCGACGAGGCACAGTTCGCTGATGGTCAATGCCCCGGCCCGGGCGATAATCACGTCGGCGGCGGCGTAGGCCAGGTCGACACGATCGATAAAAGGCAGAATATGCACATTCGGCAGATTGGCCGTCGCGCAGTTTTCATATTGTTTGACATAAAAACGGCCGCATTGCCAGAGCACCTGCACCGAGCCCTCGGCCAGTACGTCAGCCGCTTCGGCCATGGCTTCGTTGAGTGTGCGCGCACCCAGCGAGCCTCCGGTGACGAGTATGGTTTTTTTGTTCGCTTCCAGCCCGAAATGCGCCAGTCCTTCGGCGTGTTTTCCGCCGAGATCGAGAATATCCTGCCGGACGGGATTGCCCGTAAACACGATTTTATCGGCCGGAAACCAGTGGTCCATGCCATCGTAGGCGACACAAACAGAGCCGGCGCGTTTGGCCAGCAAGCGGTTGGTGACGCCCGGGAACGAATTCTGCTCCTGAATCAGCGTCGGGATACCCAGGCTTTGCGCAGCGCGCATCACCGGCCCCGAAGCATAGCCGCCGGTGCCGATCACCACGTCGGGCTGAAACTGGCGGACGATACGTTTGGCTCTCCGCGCACTTCCCAGCAGTTTGAAGGGGAACGAGAGGTTCCTACCGATGCTGCGCAGCGAAAAACCGCGCTGGAAACCGGCTATGTTCAAACCCTCGATCCGGTAGCCGGCCTGCGGCACCCGTTCCATCTCCATACGGCCATTGGCGCCGACAAACAGGAATTCCGCCTCCGGGTGCATACGCCGAAGGGTATCGGCAATAGCAATGGCCGGAAAGACGTGGCCGCCGGTGCCGCCGCCGGTGAGTAGAATTCGCAATTGTCGGTTATTATCTGCCATGATGGAGGTCGAGTGTTGTATGCAGGGGATTAATTGTTAGCCGGAGGTTTCGTCGTAGGTTTCTATGAATTTACTGACCGAAAGGATCATACCCAGGGAAATACAGGTAAATACCATACTCGTGCCGCCCATGGATATGAGCGGAAGGGTGAGGCCGGTTACCGGCACCAGATTGACCGCCACGGCGATATTGGCCAGGGCCTGCACCGTGAGGCTGAGACTGAGCCCGAGCGCCAGAAAGGTCCCGAACGCCTTCGGACTTTTGGTCGCCAGCGACACCGTGCGGAAGAACAGCAGCAGGTACAAACCCAGGATGATGCCGCCGCCCACCAAACCATATTCTTCACAAATAATGGCATAAATGAAGTCGGCATAGGCGTAGGGCAAAAAGTTGCGGGCAATTGAATTGCCGGGGCCCACGCCGAACCAGCCGCCGCGCGCAATCGCAATTTTGGCCTCCCGGACCTGATAACCGCCGTCTTCGGCATTGATAAAGTCGCTCACCCGCGACACCCAGGTGTCGACCCGGACGGCGCTTGGGAAAAACTTCCAGAGGATGATCAAACCCGCAAACACGACCAGACCGAGCAAGCCGAGTAGCAGAATGTATTTCCAGTTGACCCGCCCGATAAACATCAGGACGATGCAGGTAAAAAAGAGCACCAGCGCCGTCGACAAGTTGGCAGGGGCAATCAGTCCGCAAATCACCAGCACCGGAATAATGATCGGCATGAAAGCGTCTTTCAGGCTTTTGATGTACTCCTGCTTGGCCGTCAGCATTTTGGCCACGTAGGTAATCAGCGCGATTTTGGCCAGGTCGGAGGTCTGAAACGTAATGTCGAGCCCCGGCAAGGTGAGCCAGCGACTGGCCGAGTTGATATTGGCGCCGATCAGCAGGGTCAGAAACAGCAGCGGCACGGTCGCCATGAGCAACCAGGGCGCAAACTGCTGATAACGCCGGTAATGCAACAAGTGACACACGTAGATCAACAGCAGACCAAACCCGAGCCGCACCATGTGCGTGATCAGGTAATAGGTCGTATTACCGCCGCGCGACCAGGCCAGTGAGCCGGTTGCGCTATACACCGCCAGTATGCTGAACAGGCTCAGCACGGCAATGATCATCCAGATGGTGCGGTCGCCGCGCAATTCGGCGGCTATTCTGTTGCCTAGTGACATTTAATTGATTCGATTGATTCGATTGATTCGATTGATTCGATTGATTCGATTATGATTTGTTATTTTTTTGTATCAATTCGTGGACGGCGGCTTTGAATTGATCGCCGCGGTCTTCATAGTTTTTGAACAGGTCGAAACTGGCGCAGCAGGGACTGAGCAACACGGCATCGCCTTCGTCGGCCAATCGGGCGGCAGCTTCCACGGCTTCTGTTGCGGAGCGCGTTTCGACGATTGTTTTTTTCAGTCCTTTGAATGCTTCGACGATCTTTTTGTTATCGATACCGAGGCACACAATCGCTTTTACGGCTTTGCGGGCAAGGGGAACAAGCGGTTGATAATCATTGCCCTTGTCCTGGCCGCCGAGTACCCAAACGGTAGGGCGTTCCATGGCCTGGAGGGCGTAAAAAGTAGAATCCACGTTGGTGGCCTTGCTGTCGTTGATCCAAAGCACGCCGTTGGCTTCCGCCACTTTTTCAAGGCGGTGTGGCGGCGGATTAAAAGTGGCGAGGCCCTCCAGGATATCGCCCTGCCTGACGCCCAGGCGCAGCGCGGCGCGAATGGCGCAGGCGGCATTGAAGCCGTTGTGCGGGCCTTTGAGCGTGGTGCTGGCCAGGTCGAATGCCATCAGACGGCCGATACGGACGTAACCGTTTTTGAGGTCCGAACGGCGTACTTTTTCCATGCGGCAGCGCACGTGATCGGGATTCCCGCTCAGGAATCCGGCAATATGCGGATCGTTGGCATTGGTGATGAACAGGTGTCCGCGGCGCTGATTCATCGCAATGCGGAATTTGGAGCGGATATAATTGGCCATCTCGTAGCCGTAGCGGTCGAGGTGGTCGGGGGTGATGTTGAGCAGAATGGAGATGTCGGGTTTGAAGGTCGCGATATCGTCCAGTTGAAAACTACTGACTTCGAGCACGAAAACGCGGTCTTTCGACAAATTGCCCTTGGCGAGGTCTTCGGCCACTACTTCCGCGAACGACTTGCCTACATTGCCCGCCATACGGACGTTGAGCCCGGCGGTTTTGAGCAGGTGGTACACGAGGTTGGTCGTGGTGGTTTTGCCGTTGGTGCCGGTGATAGCGACAATCGTGCAAGGCCCCGCATGGCGATACCCGAGCTCGATCTCCCCGATCACCGGAATGCCTTTTGCCCGGATGCTGCGCATCAATTCAGTCGTTTCGGGAATACCGGGGCTTTTAATCACCTCATCGGCTTTCAACACCTTGTCCATGGTGTGTTGGCCTTCTTCCCAGGCAATGCCCGCTTCGTTGAGTTGCGCTTTGAACTCCGGCTTGACGGGGCTTTTATCCGAAACAAAAACGGCATGCCCCAGCTGCCGGGCCAGGATGGCCGCGCCTGTTCCGGATTCACCGGCGCCGAGAACGACGATTTGTTTCTTTTTCATTGTTATGATTTAAATCTGGGTTGTTTGTATCCGTTGTTATTCGTGCTTACTTATCGTATTTTCAAGGTAATCACCGTCAGCGCCGCAAGCAGGATTTGAATAATCCAGAAGCGAACAACGATCGTGACCTCGTGGTAGCCTTTTTTCTGATAATGGTGATGCAGCGGGGCCATCAGGAAGATCCGGCGGCCTTCGCCGTATTTTTTCTTGGTGTATTTGAAGTACCAGACCTGCATGATGACCGACAGGTTTTCGATCAGAAAAATCCCGCAGAGTACCGGTATCAGCAGCTCCTTGCGCAACAGTATGGCCATGGCCGCGATCATACCACCCAGCGGTAAACTGCCCGTATCGCCCATAAAAACCCGGGCAGGGAAGGCGTTGTACCACAAAAAACCGAGACACCCCCCCAGCAAACAGGCGGAGAACACCACCAACTCGCTGCTGTATGGGATATACAGGATTTTCAAAAAATCGGCCGCCACGGCGTTGCCGCTCACATAAGCCAACACGCCCAGCGCCGCAATCACAATCGCCGAGACGCCCGTGGCCAGTCCGTCGAGTCCGTCGGTCAGGTTGGCGCCGTTCGATACGGCCGTGATGACGATAATGGTCATAATAACAAACACGATCCAGACCAGGTCGGCGGCGTTGTCGCCCAAAAACCAGAGGATACGCGAATAGTCCAGTTCATTGTTTTTGATAAAAGGCACATTGGTAATCGGCGCCTTTACGTGGGCAAACTCCTCGTGTATACCCGTCGTCTTGTTTTCCACAAACACCGTCTTGACCACCCGGTAGCCGTATTGATCTGCCTCCGCAGGCGTGAGCCGCACGACGATCTCCTGGTTCCACAACATCGTCAGGCCTACGACCAGTCCCAGGCCCACCTGGCCCATGACCTTGAATATGCCTTTCAGGCCCTTTTTATCCTTTTTAAATACTTTGATATAGTCGTCAATAAACCCGATCGTGGTCATCCAGATGGTGGCAAAAAGCATCAGCAGGGTGTAAATATTGTCGAGCCGCGCCATCAAAAGGCAAGGAATTACCGTGGCGGCGATAATGATGCTGCCGCCCATGGTCGGCGTCCCGGCTTTCGATTGTTCGCCCTGCAAACCCAGATCGCGTACAGTTTCACCAATCTGCGCCTTTCTCAGCCAATTGATGATGCGCTTGCCAATCACAATCGAGATCAGCAACGACAAAATCATGGCTACGCCAGCCCGGAAGGAGATGAACTGGAACAGTCCGGCTCCCGGAAAATTGTACGTGCGGTGCAGATATTCAAACAGATGGTAAAACATGTATTTATTGATTCGATTGGGTCGATTGATTCGATTGATCTCTTAAAATTGGCTGCGGGGCAATTTTGCATCGCCCCTGCAACCGGCTGTTCAAAATAATAGTCCCTCCACTATTATGTCTTTGTTTTTTAGGTTGATGAGGGTTGATAAAGGGGTTTATAAGGTTATAAGGTTATAAGGTTATAAGGTTTATGAAGTTGATTTGGGAGCATCCACCCTCCTTTTTATAAACCTTATCAACCTTTATCAACCTTTATCAACCTTTATCAACCTTTATCAACCCTTATAAACCATTTTTCCAGCATTTCCCGGTCGTCAAAGGGGTGTTTGACGCCGTTGATGTCCTGATATTTTTCGTGTCCTTTACCGGCGACGAGTATGATATCGCCCGGGCCGGCGAGGCGGACAGCGGTTTTAATGGCTTGTTCGCGGTTTTCAATGGTCAGTGTTTTTTTCAGGTCTTCGGGTGTCAGGCCGGCCTCCATATCGCGGAGAATGGCTTGCGGGTCTTCGGTGCGCGGGTTGTCGCTGGTGAGGATAGCCTGGTCGCTCATGCGGGCGGCCACCTGTGCCATGACGGGCCTTTTGGTTTTATCGCGATCGCCGCCACAACCGAGCACGGTAATGACTTTGCTGCCGCGTTTTTTGAGTTTCTGGATGGTTTCGAGCACTTTTTCCACGGCGTCGGGGGTATGGGCGTAGTCGACGATTCCAATACAGCCCGCTTTTTCAGGGTGTACCACGTAATCGAAGCGTCCTTCGGCGCCGCGCAGGTCGCTGAGTACAGTGAGTGTCGCCTGTTTGTCTATTCCCAACTGCTGTGCGACCCCGTACACCGCCAGCAGGTTGTAGGCATTGAATTCGCCGATCAGGCGGGCATGAAAGTCCTCGTCGTCGAGACGGAGATGCAGGCCGCTCAGGGCGTTTTCAATGATCTTGGCTTTATACACCGACGGCGTTTTGAGGCCATAGGTCAAGGTGCGGGCACGTGTATTTTGCAACATAAACTTGCCGTTGCGGTCGTCGGCATTGGTCAGGGCAAAGGCTTCGGCCGGCAAATCGTCGAACAATTGCTTCTTGGCGTCGCGATAAGCGGCGAAAGTGCCGTGGTAGTCGAGGTGATCGTGGGTCAGATTGGTAAACACCGCCCCGGCAAACCTCGCCCCGGCGATCCGCCGCTGATGAATGGCATGGCTGCTGGTTTCCATAAACACGTATTCGCAACCGGCATCGGCCATTTGCCGCAATAGCGCCTGCAGGCGGACGGCATCCGGGGTAGTATGTGTGCTGGGCGTGATCTGTTCTCCGATCCGGTTTTCCACTGTACCGATCAATCCGCAGCGGTACCCCAAACGGGTGAAACACTGCCAAAGCAGGGTGGTCACCGTGGTTTTGCCGTTGGTTCCCGTGACGGCAACGAGGGTCAATTGCTCCGAAGGCCGGCCATAAAAATTGGCGGCGACCCGGCCCAGCGCCTCGGCGGAATCCGCGACGCGCAGGAAGGTTGCCGGCTGACGGGTATCGGCAAGCGGGTTCTGATACAGAACAGCCGCCGCGCCTTTTTCGAGCGCCATCGGGATATAATCATGCCCGTCGGCCCCGGCTCCCTGCACCGCCACGAACAGATCGCCGGCTTGTACCTGACGGCTGTCGAAACGGATCGCATTGATCGCAACCGTACGCGGGTCGGGACCAGTCGATTCCAGGATTTCTATGCTGGAAAGTATGTCAAAGAGCGTTTTAGGCATAGGTGTCTATTCCAAATACAATACGCAAGTAGTGTTATTCGCCCGGGTTCCGGGTGCAAGGCTCTGGCGGGCAACTTTGCCGACGCCCTGTACCTTGACTTTGCAGCCGCGGTTTTCGAGCAAATAGATGGCATCTTTCAGCCCCATTCCCACCACCGACGGCACGGTTTTGTCGGCCACGAGGCGGGTGCGGAGGATGAGTGAATCGTTGCGGGCCGAAAGGGAGACCCAATCGGGCAACTTGTCCGATTCGTACCAGGGCATATTCAGCCATTCCAGTGCATTGCGCACGTCGCGTTTCTGGCCCGCATTGAGGCTGGGCAGATCGGCCGTGGCCAGTTTGGTTTTCGGCTGAATCGGCTGGTGCAATTCGGGTTTCATGGCAAAACAGCGATCGGCGATAGCCCGAAATACCGGGGCAGCGACCTCGGCGCCGTGATAGCCGGCGCGTTTTGGCTCGCTGATGACTACGATGCAAGAATACACGGGATCGTCGGCCGGGAAAAAACCGCAAAAACCAGCCTGGTGACGGATGCCCGCATCGGCTTTGAATTTGTGGTAGTTCAACTGGGCCGTACCCGTTTTGCCGGCGATCGTGTACTTGGACGGCCGTATGTTTTTTGCCGTACCGGTCAGCACGACCTCCTTGAGCAATTCGTGGGCTTTTCGGATAGTGCCCCGGCTGGCGATACTGCGACGCACCACGTAGGGTTGAAATTCTTTCACCGGCTTGCCGTAGCGTTCGATGCGCTGTACCAGATAAGGGCGCATCATGCGGCCGTCGTTGGCCACAGCGTTGTAGAACTGGAGCAATTGCAGCGGCGACAACAAGAGTTCGTACCCGATGCTCATCCAGGGCAAGGTGGTTCCCGACCACTCGCTCTTGGGATCGCCGGGTTGCTTGATGTAGGGTTTCTCTTCCCCACCGACTTCGATTTCGGTGGTTTGGTCGAGCCCGAAACTTTCGAGGCGTTTGACAAATGCCGCGGACTTGCGGTTGTCGCCGTAGTATTTCTGGACGAGTGAGGCAGTGCCCACGTTCGACGACTGGGCGAAGATGTCGCGGATAGTCATCGAGTCCTGGCCATGCGGCACGGCATCGAGCAATTCTTCGTCGTAAAACTTCATTTTCCCCTTGTAAACAGGGATTTTTTCGTCAAAATCGTCGAGATGACCGTCTTCAACCATGGCCATGAAGGAAGCCAGTTTGAACATGGAACCCGGCTCCACGCGTTCGCCCACGGCGTAATTGAAGGTTTCCCACCAACCTTCCGGCGTACGGCCGATATTGGCGATGGCTCGCACCGCGCCGGTTTTAACTTCCATGACGATCGCGCAGCCGTGGTCGGCATCGTGCGTTTCGCAGGCTTTCAACAGGGCCGATTCGGCGGCATCCTGAATATTGATGTCGATGGTAGTCACCAGATCGTCGCCGGCCCGGGGTTCTATTTCGGCCAGGTCGTTGATCGGGATATACATATCGCCGGGCACCCTGAGCATCATCTGTTTGCCCTGCGAGCCGCCGAGCACCTTGTCGAACGCGCCTTCGAGCCCCACGGGCAATGCACCTTCGCGCACGTAGCCGATGGTACGCTGGGCCAGAATTTTGAAAGGCCGGTCGCGCTTCGGTTTTTGTTCCACGATCAGGCCACCCTTATTGCGCCCCAGTCGGAAAATGGGGAAGTTTTTGATTTGCAGCATTTTAGGATACGGCACATCCATAGCGATGGGCACGTAGCGAATGCCGCGGGTATTGTCGGGGTAAATATTGCGCAGCGAGTCGAGCCAGAGTTTGTAGGCGCCGGGCGTGTAGTGCTGATCAACATAGGTCGACAACAAAAACGCCAGACTGTCCAGACCTTCTTCAAAAACCTGATTAGTCAAACCCTCGGCCTTGGCATCGAAGTGAATATCGAAATAGGGCACCGAGGTGGCCAGCAGACTGCCGTCGTCGGCCAGGATATTGCCCCGGTCGGCGTAAACGTCTACAAATTTCAAATAAAGACTATCCGATTTCGCCTGCCATTTAGGCGCTTCCACCACCGACAGCTGGTACAAACGGCCGAATATCAAAAGCCCTGCGACCAGCGTCAGAAACGCCACCACATAGAGATTGAGCAGGACTTCGTTTTTAATATTCAGCATGGCTGGACAGATATTCGGTTATTTGGTTATTTGGTTATTTGGTTATTTGGTTATTTGGTTATTTGGTTATGCGGTTATGCGGTGAATTGGTTATGCGGTGAATAGATTAAATCGAGAGCAGCAACAACCCTTTTATTAACCACCTCACCAATTCACCGCATAACCAAACAACTAATTCACCGCATAACCTTAATTTTCTATAATCTTCGGCCCTTCCGGATCCAGATTCAGGCCGGCCGATTCGAGGCTGGCATCCATCTGCGATTGAAGGGATTTATACATGGTTTCGCTCTTAATAGAGGTGTACTCCCATTTGAGTTCCTTGATTTCTTTTTGCAGTTGTTGAATGCGCCGTACTCCGGTTTCGGAGAAATGCGCATTGGCGATATACACGATAGCCAGAAAACCCAGGAACAGCACGTAGGTAAAGTTGCCGAACACCAATTGGGTGGTGTGCTGGCTGACGTTGAGATATCCGAGGAGTTTGTTGGCCATGATTTGGATGTATATTGGTCAAACAGGTTTAGCCGGCTGTTGTGTCGTACACATCAGTCGGCCGATTGTATGCCCGTAATGAATCGGGGGTAATCAGGCGCCCTTCATTCGCTTGTTGCGATGAGCGCGGGAGGAGGTCGACTATTATACTTTTGAACAGCTTCATTATTCAGAGGGTTTCGGGTGCATTATTCGTCCGGTCGGCCCCGCGCCTTTTCCCCGACGCGCAGTTTGGCGCTTCGGGCGCGGGCGTTACGTTGAATTTCTGCATCCATGGGTTCGATCGCCTTTTTGGTGATGATGTTCCACGGCCTGGCGATGTTGCCGTAGAAATCTTTTTGTACCTGACCTTCGGGGTCGCCTGTTTTCAGAAAATTCTTGACCAGGCGGTCCTCGATGGAGTGATAAGCAATGACGGCCAGACGGCCACCGGGAGCGAGCATTTCGAGTGCATCGGCGAGGAAATCGCGCAGGGCGCCCACTTCGTCGTTGACTTCCATGCGGAGGGCCTGGAAGACCTGCGAGAGGTAGCGCCAGCGTTCGCCCATGGCGAGCGGCTCGCAGAGGGCTACGAGTTCGCCGGTGGTGCGGAAGGCTTTTTTCTCGCGATGCTGCACGATGGCCTGAGCCAGGGTACGGGCGTTGCGCACTTCGCCGTATTCGCTCAGCACTCTTTGCAAATCATTGGCAGAGAAGGTGTTGAGCACGTCGGCGGCGCTGCGTTCGTCCTGAGGATTCATGCGCATGTCGAGCGATGCATCGAAGCGGTAGCTGAAACCGCGCTCCGGGGTATCGATCTGGTAACTACTCACGCCGAGGTCGGCGAGGATACCGTCGATGGTTGCGGGAGGCTGGCCCTCTACCCGAAGGCTGCGTTTGAGGTGCCGGAAATTGCTGTCCACAAACACGAAGCGTTCGTCGCCGGCAAAAGGCACCTGTTGCGCATTGGCTGCCGCGTCGTCGTCCTGGTCAAAGGCATAAAGGCGACCGTTGTCGCCCAGCCGGCTTAGTATGCCCCGCGAGTGTCCGCCGCCGCCGAATGTTGCATCGACGTACACCCCGTCGGGACGGATGTGCAGCGCATCGAGCGATTCGGAGAAAAGGACGGGCTCATGGTACATACTATGCTTCTTCTTCGGTTTCGCCGACCTCGCCGCCCATCACCTGGTTGGCCAGGTCGGCAAAGTCGTTGGGATTGATATTGAGCATGGACTGATACACCTCGGGCGCCCAGATTTCGACGCGGTCTTCCATAGAGACGAGGATGGCCTCGTCGCTCAGACCGGCGTAGTCCATGAGCGGTTTCTGAAGCAGGATGCGGTCGGCACTGTCGGTCTCCAGCGGGTAGGCGCCGAGATAGAAAGTGCGGACGAACATCCGGTTGCGGTCGTTGAAACGGTTGAGGCGGCTGAGGCGGGCAGTAATCTCGTCCCATACTTTTTTAGGATACAGGGTGAGACATTTCTCAAAGCCGCGGTTGATCACAAACGAATACCCCTCGATCCCCTCAGGCTTGTCGCCGAGTTGTCGCAGGAGAGCGGTGGGGAGCCTGAGCCGGCCTTTGTTGTCCACCGATACCGGATATTCGCCAATCAGATTCATGCTGTTTATCGACTGATGCGGATAGAGATAGCCCTACCCTATATTCAGTGCCACAAATGTACTTTCTTTTTCCACATTTTCCCACAAAACGACACATTTCGGTCATTTTTTCATTAATTTTTAAAACCTAAAATATTAAATTGCTGTTTATCAATAATTTAAGTCATTCAACAAAATGACTAAAAAAGCAAAATCCGGACCGCAACGACATGCTTCGGTCCGGATTTTTTGAATTTTACCTTAGAAAAATCTAAAAAACGCTACAAACAATCGAGCAAACAACTGTCGTGCATTAATAAGGGGAAAAAGTGGGAACAAGCGCAGGGAGAATTACCGGTGGTGGTAAAAAGTGGCGGCGGAATCCTTTTTTATTTGCGATATCCGATTAGTTCGATTTCCGATTTGCGATTGGATTGATGATTTTTGATTTAATAACAATCGGAAATCCTGATTCTAAAATCCAATCGCAAATCGGAAATCGAACTAATCGGATATCGGAAATAAAAACAGGAGTCGCCCCGATCATTCGGAACGACTCCTGTCGTCGTAATCTGTTCAACTCACGGCTTCCGGTCCGTTTGATGTTTTTTGATTTAAACAATCGGAAATCCTGATGCTAAAATCCAATCGCAAATCGCCAATCGAACTAATCGGATATCGCAAATAAATACAGGAGCCCCTACCGCACCACCGTCACATCGCCCCGGAATTTCTCTTTGCCGCCATCGACCAGTTCCAGTTCCACGGCCCAGATGTACACACCGGGCATCACGTAATCGCCGTCGTGGCGGCCATCCCAGATGAGGCTGGCGTCGCCGGGCAGGGCATTGCGGGCTTCGTGCACAAGCGCGCCCCAGCGGTCGAAAATTTGCAGCGAATTCACCCGTGCCACGGCAGGGCCGAAGACAGGCTCGAAGCGGGCGTTCAAATCGACAGCGGCAGTAGGCGCCATGGCATTGGGGAAAAACACGTCGATCACGCGGCGTACTTCCAGCAGCATTTCATCGCCCGCCTTGCAGCCGTTTTCATCCGTGACGACCAGGCTGTAACGGATCGTCGTCAGCGGCGAAGCCAGGGGAGTGAGGCAATTGTCGCAGCTGAGGTACTCCGTGGTATTCCAGGTATACACCAGCGAATCGGTGCTGTTGGTAAAAATTTCGATTTGAAGTTCTTCCCCAAGCAAAATAGTGGTATCAGCCGGCAGTGCAAGTACCAGTTCGGGCGGCCCCGGCACGGTCACGGTTTGTTCTTCTACGCAGCCATACACGTCCTGGGCTTGCAGATCGTACACGCCGGCTTCGAGGCCCGGGTACTCGGTCAAACCGCTGAATCCGTTGTCGTCCAGGGCAAACAGCAGGGTACTGTCGGCCGTGGTAATCGTAATGGCGCCGTTGCTTTCACCGTAGCAGCGCACCGAGTCGGTGGCCACGTCGAACACGATGGGCGGATAAGCAATCACCTGGGCGCTGGCGGTCTGGGTACAATCGGCGGCATCGGTCAGCGTAACGGCATAGGTCCCCGCGGGCAGGTTGTCGATCGTGGGACCGGTAGCGCCGGGCAGGTTCCAGGCGTAGTTATAGGGCGGCGTACCGCCATTGCCGGTGGCTGTGATGACGCCCTCGGTCTGACCGCCGCAGGTAGGCGTTTCATCGAGGGAGAGCAGGAGGGCGGGCAGTACATTGAGGTTGACGGTATGGGTGGAGTCGCAGCCGTTGGCGGCAGCAAAAGTCATACGGTACACCCCGCTGCTCGATTGCGGCTGACCGAAGATCGGCACCGATTCGCCGTTACAGATCGTCAGGCTTTGCGCCGTGGCAAAGGTGTCTTTGGGCATTACCGTCACCATAACAGTAGAGTCGCAACCGGTGATAGCAGAGAGGAAAAATGTTTTTTCATCGCCCGGCAACAGATTGAAACCGTTGTAGGGCAGGGTTTCTCCAAGGCAAACCGCCGTATCGACCTGTATCTGGAACGTACCGACCGGCGTGCCGTGCACCCGTACCGTTACAGTGGAGTCGCAGCCTTGCAGGGTTTGCAGGAAAAACGTCCGGATTGAATCCGGCTCGATGTCTACACCGTTCCAGCTGACCGTTCGGCCGTAACAGATTGTCGTATCGATGGCGTAATTAAACGTGTCATTGACCGCCAGGTAAAGCGTGTCAAAGCTTTGACAACCGTTGGCGAAACTGGCATGCAAGGTAATCAGTCCGGAACTGGGCAAAGCTGCGTTCACGGTCGGGCAAGTAGGGCAATCCACGGCATTGGCCGGCGACCAGTCGTAGAAATCAAAACCGCTTTCGGCAATTGTCACGGTTTCGCCCTGACAAATGGTACGGTCGGCCCCGATTTGCGCCACCGTTGCGCTATCGATACCCACCACAATGGTATCCGACTGAACGATGCCGCAAATATCGGTCACCGCCACGGCGAACACACCCGCGTCGGGCGCGACGAAACTGGTATCCGCAGAGCCATCCTGCCACTGCCAGCTCACATAGTCCTGTCCGGCAGCATCGAGGGCCAGCGTAGCGTTGTCGCAAATGAGGGTATCGACGCCGAGGTTCAACACGGGCGGGTTATAGGCATAGGAAAAAGCCACAATGTTGTTGGTAAAGGCGCACTCGCCGATGGCCGTCACCGGAAAATCGGCGGCCAGGTTGTAGGGCGTCGTTTGGGAATTGTCGTCGTTGAGCACCAGATACACCGAGTCGTTGGCGATGCGCGGGATACGAAGGGTAAAGGTGCGGCAGCTGTCTTTTTGCAGGTCGAATCCAAGCGGCGCGGCGCCGACCCAGGGTGCGGCGGTCACCTGCGGGTTGGCGGTGTAAATCGAGATCGGCGTTTGGGGCGGCAACACGTTGTCGCCGGTATTGCAGAGCGACACGGTCACGTCGAGCGAATCGCCCACGCAAACGACGTTCTGGAAACTCAGCACTCCGTCGGGAGAGGGGAACGTAGGGTTAAAATATTGGTTGAGGAACGAGTTCATCCGCAAGCTGTCGCCGATGATGTGCGGATTTTGCTGATACGCCGGCACGCTCAGGTCGTCGTTGATATTGGTGTTGAAATAGGCGTGCTGATTCCACACTTTTCGGGAGGCGATACCTGGTGAGCCCACGGCTTCGTAGGCCACGATTGAGCCGGAATAGGGCGGAACGCCCATGCCGTAAGTCGGTCCGCCGCACTGGATCACAATTTCCGTCTGGCCGTCGGCGTCCACGTCGAGTACCAGCGGGTTTTCGATGTGGGTTTCCGAAGCGCAGTCGTCCTGAAATTTGACCGTACCCGTCGCGCCTTCCAGCACTTGCAGGAAGGTCATGCCCCGGTAGATCACGTCGGCCGAACCGTCGCCGCAAAAATCGAACACACTGGAACAGGTGATGGAAGAAAGGTCGTTGGTGGAGCGAATCCACATCACGGTGAAGTTGTTTCGAAGGGCATAAAGGCGCGGGTATCCAACAAAACTGATCTCCAGTTCGCCGTCGCCGTTGAGGTCGGCGATATTGACGCGGGAGGCGCCCTCCACCCAGTTGTTGAGCAGTTGGAACTGGCGCAGGATGGTTGGGGTCTGAATATCCCAGCAATAAACAGCATTTTGCAGGCCGCGCTTGCCTTGCACGATGGCGTCGAGGTCGCCGTCGCCGTCGAAATCGGCCACACTGGTAAAGCCGTCGGTAAATGGTGCGGCGGCGGTAACGCGTGGTGTCACAGTACCCGCCACCAGATCGACGGAGAGCACCTGATTGCCGGCCACGATTTCAAGTCCGTCGCAATCGGGACAAAAGCTGTCGGGCAAAGCATCGATGGCCACGGGGGAGCAAAATGAAAAGCCGTTGGCAACGCGGGCGGGGTGTTCGCCGGCCGAAACAGATGGGCCGCCTTCGGCGAGCAGGGCGCCTGTCTGGCCGCTGAACACCTGGTTGCCGACGTTGATTTCCGGGTTACCGTCGTGGTTAAAATCGGCAATATTGGGCACGGCAAAGCGGTAACGCTGGTCGTAGCCCACAATGCCGGGACTGGTCCATTTCAGCGCCCCGGTATGCGAATAACAACGAATAAAGCGGTCGTTGCCGATCAGGATAAATTCCCCGAAGCCATCATTGTCGAGATCAGCCATAGCGGGCGCGGTGCCGCCGGGCAGCACAGTCGGGCTCATGATGGTGGCTTTGGTCGCCCCGGTCGCCCCGTCGACGATATAGATTTCGCTGTTTTCGACGTGATAACTTACGATTTCAGGTATTCCGTCGGCATCGAGGTCGCCGGCAGCCATGGGGGCGTAAGTACCGGTTTCGACCTGGGCTGTCCATTGCACCCCGAGCGAAATCTGGTTGCAGGGCGGCAGATAGGAACAATCGGCGTTGCAGGTGGTGTAGTAGAAATTTTCGCAATTGCCGAAGCAGGTGCAATCCGGGTCGAAGCAATCGATCAGGCCGTCGCCGTCGTCGTCGGCGCCGTTGTCGCAGTCTTCAACTGTTTGGGAAAATGCCAGTGCTGGCAGGAGGAAAAGGGCAAATACAACAAAGAGGGCAGCAGGGCGCCGGGGGGAGTAATGGCGTTTTACCATGGTGGATGGGTCGGTGGGTTTTGTCTGGCCAGAGAAACGGCGACGCACGGGCTTTCTTTTGCCCGGCGGCGTGATTAACAAAGCGTTAAGGTTGCGAGACTATGGCGGGGAAACCCGGAAAAGCGGAGGGGATTAACAAAGGTTCGGCGCTTTCGGGCAGCACAAAAATCCATATTTTTTTTAAATCTGTTTCCCCTACCCTTTCTTTTCCAAAATTACAAACACCTCGGTCCCCGCCCTCGGCGCTACCGAGTTGTGGCAAGCCGCGAGCGTTTTAATATTGAATTGAGGAGCAAACAGGCTTTCATATTCATCCCGGCTACCGCCAAAAGGCGGCCCTCCCTCGAAATCGCGGTCGAACAAAACACCGGCCAGGCGGCCGCCCGGCGCCAGCAACTCCTTCATTTTCAAAACGTAATCATGCCTTAGTGCAGGGTCCAGGGCACAAAAAAAGGTTTGTTCGAGAATCAGGTCATATGCCCCCTGGTGCTCAAAAAAATCACCGCGGACAATTTTCACCTTCTCTGCCCAGCCTTCCGGCGCCCCGGCCTCAAACCGCCGCCGGATGATCTCGACAGCAGCGGGCGCAATGTCGATCAATGTGATGTTGGAAAAGCCGTGTTCCAGCAAAAACAACGCCTCGTACGCATTGCCGCAACCCGGAATCAGGAGCCGCAAATTGCGGCGCTCGACAGGTATCTGAAGACAATACGCGCACAAAGGCGGCGAAGCGGAGCGCAAATCCCAGCCGGTCTGGCCGTTGAGCCAGCGCTGGTTCCATTGTTGTGCCGAGTCCGATTTCATTGCGGGCAAAGATAGCGCTGTAGCGCCGCCTGTAGCGCCGACCTGTAGCGCCGACCTCCAGGTCGGCGACGTTGAGGGCAATAAAAAACCGCGATTATCAGCCAATGATCCGGGCGTCATTAAGCAGTATTCATCCGGAGCAATAGCGGATAATCGCGGGTTATTTCTGCGCTCAACGTCGCCGACCTGGAGGTCGGCGCTACAGCGGCGCTACAGTTACATCCGCCCCTGCAGAATCTGATGCCAGTACAACCAGGGCAAAATGTACCGCTTCAATACCCACATCGTCCAGCGTTCTTTCGACTGGTCGAAGGGGAATGTTTCGGTCGGTTTGTTGTCGTAGTCGAATTCAGCCAGCATCAGCTTGCCGTAACCGGTCACAATCGGACACGAACTATAGCCATTGTATTTGGCGGCAGGAGGAGCGCCGGCCATGACGGCGAGGAGATTGGCCACGAGTACCGGGGCTTGTTTGCGCACAGCGGCGCCGGTTTTGGAATTGGGCGTGCCGGTAGCATCGCCGATCGCGAATACGTTGGGATACTTGTTGTGCCGAAGGATGTATTTGTCGACGTCGACCCAGCCGGCCTCGTTGGCGAGCGGACTGTTGCGAATAAAGTCCGGGGCGCTTTGTGGGGGCGTCACGTGCAGCATATCAAACGGACGGGTTTCTTCACTCACCGAGCCGTCGGGCGCCGTTACTTTAAATGTTGCAGTGTGGCCGGGGCCGTCAACTTTGATCAGGTCATGTTTGAAATGAAGCCCGATTTTGTAGCGGTCAGCCACCTTGCGGAGGGTTTTAGCGTATTTTTCAATGCCAAAAATCACACCGCCGGCCGTGCAGAATTCCACTTTGACCGTATCGGCTTTGCCGTGCCGGCGCAGGTAATCGCCGGCCAGGTACATGATTTTTTGCGGAGCGCCGCCGCATTTGACGGCTGTGCCCGGGGCGGTAAAGATGGCCGTCTGACCATCTTTCAGGCTTTGCAGGCATTCATACGTATAAGGAGCGGTATGGACCGTGTAATTGGAACACACCCCGTTTTTACCCAGGGTTTCAGCCAGGCCCTCCACTTTGTTCCAGTTCAACTGGATACCGGGGCATACGATCAGGTAATCGTAACCGATTACTTCGCCTTTGCGGGTGGTCACGGTATTTTGATCGGGCTGGAAGGTATCGACGGCGTCTTTGATCCAGTTGACGCCTTTGGGCATAAAGTCGGCCTCGTTGCGGATGGTATCGTTGATGTCGTACACGCCGCCACCCACCAGCGTCCAGGCAGGTTGGTAATAATGCTTTTCGGAAGGTTCAATGATGCCTATGTCCAGACTGGAATTTTTGAGCAACAATTTGGAGGCGGTGGATAAACCGGCGTTGCCGCCGCCGACGATCAGGATTTGATGTTTCATAACAAGCAGTGTTTTTCGAATTGTTACTGCGCTACAAAGCTACCGACATAAGCGGCGCGACTGGTTGGACTAAAGTCAGATTTAATTGTGATAATCGTCACTTTCCAGGCTCAACCCACTGAATTACCTTTCGGGCATCTTTGAACCAATAATCCAACCACTATCATATGGCACCTCAATTTTTAATTGACTTTCTCCAATGGATCAGTCAACCGTGGCCCTGGTATGTCGCCGGCCCGATTCTGGCCATGATTATGTTCGTCCTGCTTTGGTTCGGACACGAATTCGGCATATCCGAAAACTTCCGCCTCATGTGCGCGGCCGACGGCGCCGACGACATGAACGAGTTTTTCAAAATCAACTGGCAGGCCGGCGAATGGAATTTGCTGGTAGCCCTCGGCGCCGTTTTTGGCGGCTACATCGCCTCGCATTATCTGTCGACTCCGGAAGGCAATCTGGCCCACATTTCGGATGCCACGGTCGCCAGTCTGCAACAAATCGGCATACAAGTAGAAAATGGCCGCGTGCCGCTGGTACCTGATTTTATTTCCTGGGAATCCATATTCAGCTGGCAGGGCCTGCTGGTCATCGCCGGCGGCGGTTTGCTGGTCGGTTTTGGCGCCCGCTACGCAGGCGGTTGCACTTCGGGCCATGCCATCAGCGGGCTTTCGGCGCTGCAATTGCCCTCTTTGATCGCCGTAGTGGGTTTCTTCCTTGGCGGATTATTTATGACTTACGTGCTGGTTCCGCTTATTTTTTAACCATCAAATATCCTTATTGCCATGCGCATGTCCCGATATATCCTCATTGGCATTTTGCTGGGGATTACCTTGTACAAAAGCGAAGCCGTGTCGTGGTTTCGCATTTATGAAATGTTCCGTTTCCAGTCGTTCCACATGTACGGCATCATCGGCTCGGCGGTCATTGCCGGTATTCTGATCGTGCAAATCGTGAAAAGACGCCACATCCACAACGTGGAAGGCCAGGAGATCGTCATCAAAGACAAAGCGATGAGCGTGCCGCGTTACCTGATCGGCGGGTTTATTTTCGGACTGGGCTGGGCGCTTGCCGGCGCTTGTCCGGCGCCCATGTTCATCCTGCTGGGCAGCGGTATAACGGTATTTATCGTGTACCTGGTAGCGGCCATGACGGGCACTTACCTGTACGGCGTATTGCGTAAAAGATTGCCGCACTGACGGCAGCGGCTTTATCTCAGTTCCTGAATATCGCTGATGATTTTGCGCGCCAGGTTTTGTGCGACGACGTCGGAATTGCTTTCGGAGTAGACGCGAATAATCGGCTCCGTATTGGAAGGGCGCAGGTGTACCCAACCGCTATCAAAATCGATTTTCAGCCCGTCTTCCGTATTGATCTGCTCGTTGCGGTACTTTTCTTTTAGCGCTGCAAAGATTTTTTCCAGATTGATGTCGGGTGACCTGTCGATTTTGGTTTTGGCCATGCGGTAGTCCGGATAGGTGCTGCGCAGGGTGGAAATTTGTTTTCCAAAAAGAGCCAGGTGGCTGAGAAACAAGGCAATGCCGACCAATGCATCGCGTCCGTAGTGCAGTTCGGGCAAAATAACGCCACCGTTTCCTTCGCCGCCGATCACTGCATTGACGGCTTTCATCTTTTCCACCACATTCACCTCTCCTACCGCCGCGGCATAATATTCACCGCCGTATTTGTGGGTTACGTCGCGCAGGGCGCGGGTGCTGGAGAGGTTGGATACCGTATTTCCACCGCCTTTTTGGGCCAAAACGTAATCAGCCACGGCTACGAGGGTGTATTCTTCGCCAAACAACTCGCCATCCTGACACATAAAAACCAGGCGGTCGACATCCGGATCGACAGCAATGCCGAGATGAGCCTTTTGCTGACGCACCTCGGTGGAAAGTTGCCCAAGGTGCTCTTTCAAAGGTTCCGGGTTGTGCGCAAACTGGCCGGTGATTTCGCCATTGAGCAGCACGACCTGACAACCGAGGGCTTCGAGCAGCGGCGGCACCGACAAAGCGCCGGTGGAATTGACCGCATCGACGACCACCTTGTAATTTTTGGCGCGAACAGCCTCCGCATTGACCAGCGGCAGGGCAAGAATTTGATCGATATGACGCTGGATATAACCGCCTTCCTGGCGGTAAGCGCCCAGCCGGTCGACCGGAGCATACTCGATCGCACCGGCAGCCACGCGGGCCAGCACGTTGGCGCCGTCGGCGGCGCTGATGAATTCGCCGCGATGATTGAGCAGTTTGAGGGCGTTCCACTCACGCGGATTGTGACTGGCCGTCAGAATGATACCGCCGCCCGCACCTTCGGCGGGCACGGCCAGTTCGACGGTCGGGGTGGTGCTGAGCCCCAGATCGATGACTGAAATACCGCAGGCACGCAGGGTGTTGACCACCAGTCCGGCCACGATGTCGCCGGAAATACGGCCGTCGCGACCGACCACGATGGTGTTTTTACCCGAGGTCTCGACGACCCACTGGCCAAAAGCGGCCGTACACTCGACAATATCTTGCGGGGTGAGGTTGTCGCCCGCGCGGCCGCCGATGGTGCCGCGAAAACCGGAAATAGATTTGATGAGAGGCATATGACCGGCAAAGGTAAAGCACCGGCACAACAATCGCCATCGGCAATACAAACTTGGTCCTACCTTCGCGGTATGCTTTGGCCGACCCTGCGCAACAAGCTTTCACAACCCTACCCGATGCACGACGAAACCCGCTGGAACTGGCGGATGGCACTGGGCAGCGGTTTGTTCGTCCTGCTGTTTTTGTTTATCCTGCAACCCTTCGGCAGCCGCGTACCCGCTGGCAAGGAGTGGTTTTATTTGCGGATTTGTGCAGAATACGGCCTCATCACTTCGGTTGTGACTTTGGCATGGGGGCCATTGCAGGCATTTTTTCCTCATTTTTTCAAAGAAGAAAAATGGCAGGTTTGGAAAGAAATCGTCACGACCCTGCTGTTTGTCAGCGTGATTGCCACGGCAAATATGCTGTACGCCGTCGTGCGGTTTGTCCAACCTTTGAACTGGCAGACTTTTGCGTACTGGCAATTCGTCACCTGGGCAGTGGGGATATTTCCAACCTTGTACGGCGTGCTGCGCAAACAGGTTCAACTGATGCAACGCTACGCAGCCGAAGCGGCCGACCTGACCCGTCAACTGCATCCGTCGCCGCCCCACCCTGCCGAGCCGGCGCTTTTGCTGAACGGTGAAAATCAGGGCGAATCCCTGCAGATCCACCCCGACGACCTGCTCTGTCTGGCAGCGGCCGACAATTACGTTCAGGTTTTTTACCGCGAAAACGGGACCACCCGCCAGCGTCTCCTACGCGGCGCCCTGCGGCGTTTTGAGGCGGCGCTGGCTCCTTATCCGCGCTTTTTTCGCTGCCACCGCACCTATGTCGTCAACCTCGACCGGGTAATTCGCATCAGCGGCAACGCCCAGGGCTACAAACTCCACCTCGATGGCCTCGAACAACCCGTCCCGGTATCGCGAGCCCTGAATGATGAAATCCGGAAAAGGTTTTAGGTTTTAGGTTTTAGTTTTTGGGTTTTGGCAAAAGGGTTGTTGCTGCTCTCGGGGCGGGTTTTGGGTGTTGGGAGTTGGGTTTTGGCAAAAGGGTTGTTCCTGCTCTCGGGGCGGGTTTTGGGTGTTGGGGTTTGGCAAAAGGGTTGTTTCTGCTCTCGGATAGCGCTTCGGATTTGGGAAGTAATGATCCGCTGCTCGCGCGAGGCTTTGCCTCGTGACACTTTCCGAGAGCAGCAACAACCCTTTTGCCAAAACCCAAAACCCAACACCTAAAACCCCAAAACCCTGCAACTCACCCCTCTTCCGTGCCAAACGCCCCTCTTTCCGGCGCGGTGTTCGCACAGCCTGTTCTTTTGTCCCGTGTTTTCAACAAACCTTTTTTTGGACCATGGAACAATTATTCGGACAACTATCCCTCATCATTCACATCATTGCCGGGGCCTCAACCCTGATTGCAGGGCCGATTGCCATTTTTTACAATTTTAAAAACGTCAAAAATCACCGGCTGGCAGGCAAAGTGTTTTTTTACGCCATGCTGGTGGTGGTGGTAACGTCCTGGATGGGTTATGTAAAGCGCCCCGATCAGGTGTTTTTCCAGTTTTTGCTGGGTATCGCCATGATCGTGCTCGCGGGCACGCTGCGCGGCGTGCGGGCCATTCAATTTATGAAAAACAAAAGCCGGCCGGGCGGCCTGGATTTCGGTTATACCCTGCTGCTGGGTTTGTTCGGGATGTGGATGTCGGGCAAAGCGTTCTGGCACTTTGAGCAAGGCACCATGATCGCCTTCCCCATTTTGTTTGCAGTATTTGGCGGCTCTGCCCTGGCCGACACCATTAAGAACCTGCGGTTGTTTCTGCACCCAGAACGGGTGGAGCGAATGACCTGGTACCGTTTGCACGTGAGTACCATGTTGGGGGCTTTTACGGCTTCAACCACCGCTTTTACGGTCAATGCAGCGACATTCCTGCCCTGGTACCTGCAATGGTTCGGTCCGACTTTGCTGATCGTGCCTTTGCAGTTTTATTTCGGGCGAAAACTCAAGCGGCAGCAAAAGCCGGCCGCCGCGGCGCAAGCGGCATAAATTTCAATTTGGGCAACTTTCGGCTGGCATTGACTGTTTGTAGTCAGTGTCAGCCGGAAAAATTAGGCTATTTTTGCGGCGCAAAACAGCGGCCCCCAGCGGCCCATTTCCAATGCTCAAACGACAAGCAGAAGCCCGGATTCCCACTCATTTCGGACCGTTTACGATGATCGCGTACGCATCTTCCGCCCAGGAACGTATGCCCCATGTCGCCTTCGTAGCCGACGGGTTCAATCCCTCGGAGCCCGTCCCGGTGCGTATTCACTCCGAATGTATGACCGGCGACGTGTTCGGTTCGCGCCGTTGCGACTGCGGCGAACAACTTCACAGCGCTATGCAACTGGCCGCCGAGCGCGGCGGCGTAGTCATCTATCTGCGGCAGGAAGGCCGCGGCATCGGCCTGATCAACAAACTCAAGGCTTACAACCTGCAGGATACCGGTCTGAACACCGCCGAGGCCAACACCCACCTCGGTTTCGATGTCGATGCCCGGCAGTACGAATGCGCCGTGGCCATTTTGCAGGACCTGGGCATCACCGCCGTCGAACTTATCACCAACAACCCCGACAAGGTGGAAGCCCTGCGGCGCTCGCCCGTCGAGGTGGCTGCGCGTATTCCGCTGGTAATCGAACCACAGGCCGACAACCGCGGCTACCTGCAAACCAAGCAGGAACTCATGGGCCATCTTTTGGGCTTGTAAAGAGCATGGAGAAATTCCCGGCGAAATGCCGATTTTTGCGCAGCACTCCTTCTTACCCGACCGTTTCCAAGTTTTAACCAACTACTGCCTTATGCAACGCGTCTATTTCGACAATGCCGCCACCACCCCCATCGATGAAGAAGTAATCAATGCCATGTTGCCCGTGTTGCGCGGGCAGTTCGGCAACCCGTCCAGTATTCACGCAGAAGGCCGGTCGGTAAGAGCCGCGCTTGAAAAAGCGCGTAAAACTGTGGCGCAATGTATCGGCGCCAGCACGGCAGAGATCTTTTTTACCTCCGGCGGCACGGAAAGCAACAACATGGCGATCAAATGCGCCGTACGCGACCTGGGTGTACGGCGAATCATCAGTTCCCCGACCGAGCACCACTGCGGGCTGCACGCCATCGAAGCGGTAGAAAAAAACAACGGCGTGGAAGTCGTGTGGCTGCTTGTCGATGAACAGGGGCACGTCGATCTCCAGGCCCTCGAACAAGCGCTGAGCAAAAACGACGGCGTCAGAACTCTCGTCTCGCTTATGCACGCCAACAATGAAATCGGGACGATGACCGACATTCGCCGCGTGTCCGAATTGTGCCGGCAATACGGCGCGCTGTTCCACACAGATACGGTGCAAACTGTCGGGCATTTCCCCATCAACGTGCAAGACATTCCGGTCAACTTCCTCTCCGGCGCCGCACACAAATTCCACGGCCCCAAAGGCGTCGGTTTTATCTACATCAACGCCGAATCGCCCATCAAACCGTTTATCGACGGCGGCGCCCAGGAACGCAACATGCGCGGCGGCACCGAAAATGTATATGGTATCGTCGGACTGGCCAAAGCCCTCGAAATGGCCACCGCCGAAATGGACGAACGGACAGCCCATATCCGCGACATCCGGGAATACATGAAAACCCGCCTGCAGGAAAATTTCGATGACATTCAATTCCTCGGCGATCAGGAGTACTCGCTGTACACCGTGCTGAACGTGTCGTTTCCGCCTTCGCCCAAAAACGAATTGTTGCTGCTCAGCCTCGACATTGCCGGCGTGAGCGCCTCCGGCGGCAGCGCTTGCTCCAGCGGCACCGAAAAAGGCAGCCACGTGCTTTCCTCGATCGGCGCCGACCCCGAGCGCAAAAGCGTGCGGTTCTCTTTTTCTCACTTTAACACCCGGGAAGAAGTAGATTTTGTGGTTGAAAAACTGCGCAGCATTTTGCCGGCCCGACAAGAGGCCGCGGTCGCCTGAGTGTCGCTATTTCATTTATCAACACCATTTTATGAAAAAACACCTGCTTCTTTTGCTGGTCATGTTCATGACTGGCCCTGCTTTGCTTTGGGCTCAAAATACCCGGCCGGTCAAAGTCAAAATACAGCGGTATAAAGCCGAAAAATGCGTGCGCAAAACCGCGTGCGTGAAAATGTTGTTGAACTGGCCGGTTTTGTCGGGCGGCAATGCCCGCGCCGTCGAAGCCATCAACGATTCCATCCGCAACATGGTGTATTTCTCCGCCGAAGCCGACCCCAGCCTGCCGCTGCCCCGCGCACTGGACACCTCAATGGTGTACGCCTACGCCATGCTGAAAGACCAGATTGCCGGCATGGACGACTTCGGAATGAGTTACGAATACGAACTGGAAAGCAAGGTGCTGCTCCAAAACCAGCGGTACATTTCCATTGCCATGAGTAATTACAGTTTCATAGGCGGCGCTCACCCCAATACGTACGTTCTGTTCGGCACGTACGATCTTCAAACCGGTCGGCAGGTACGCCTCGAAGAGGTCATACCCGACACCCTCACGCTCCGGAGCATGCTTGAAAAAGCATTTATCCAGGAAAAAACGGAAGAAGGCCAGCCCGCCCCAGCTTTGAGCGACATCCTGTTCGAAGAATACCAATCGCTGCCCATGCCGCTCAATTTTGCGGTCACGACCGAGGGCGTCGAGTTTTACTATAATCCTTACGAGGTTGCGGCCTACGTTTTTGGCCCGACCGATATTTTATTCACCTGGGAACAACTGGGCCGCCTGGCCGACAAGGCCAGGTGGCAGTGAAGCCCTTTCGACAATCAAATCAACCATGCGTCCTGTCTTCCTGATAATGATGGCCCTTTGGGCAATGCCGCTGACCGCCCAGAAAATGCTGCTCCTCGAACGCGCCAACCGGGCCAAAACCACTAAAATGTACATCGGCGACGAGCTGCACTTTCGCCTTGCCGGTCAGGAAGACTATTGGTACAAACGCACCATCACCGATATCCTTCCGGAGTCGAATATCCTCTTGCTCGACAATTTTCCGGTCAAACTCGACAGTATAGTCGCCATCCGCGTGCATCGCCGGCCCGTTTGGCGACTGCTGGGCGGTACGGCGTTTACCTTCGGCGCCAGCCTGGCCGTGGCGACCACCGCCGGCGCGTTGTTCAACGACAAAGACGTGCAATACGGCCCCCTCTACGCCACCTCGGCGGGGTCGTTGGGACTGGGCACCTTTTTGTTCAGCAAAAGAAAACTCCGACTGGGCAAAAAGCACCGCCTGCGCATCATTGAAATCGATTTCGGGCCGCCGCTCATTCCGCCGCCGCCTGGTAAAAGCGGAAATTAGCCGGTCCCCGTTACATTCCACCTGATTTGGCGGCCTTGTACACGGCCTCGGCGACTTTTTCGGCAACTTGCTGATCGAGCGAGGCCGGGATGATAAAATCGCGGCGTGGTTCGTCGACACAATCGGCGATGGCCAGTGCAGCGGCGAGTTTCATCGGCGCCGAGATGCGGGTAGCCCGGGCATTCAGGGCGCCGCGGAATACCCCCGGAAATCCCAGTACGTTGTTGACCTGGTTGGGCAAATCGCTGCGGCCTGTACCCACGATCGCCGCGCCGCCGGCTATGGCCTCGGCAGGCATGATCTCCGGGATCGGGTTGGCCAGCGCCAGTACGATGGGGTCGGTGGCCATGGTGCGGATATCGGCCGATTCAAGCACATTGGCCGAACTGACCCCGATGAATACGTCGGCGCCGCGCAGGGCGTCGCGCAGGTTGCCGCGTTGGTTGTCGCGGTTGGTGAAAGCCAGGGCAGCCAGTTTGGAGGCATTCAGATCGGTGCGCGAGCGGTGTAAAATGCCGTTTCGGTCGCAAAGAATCACATCCTTGACGCAGATGGCCGGGTCTTCGAGGTTGATGCCTTTGAGCAGCTTTGCAATGGCTACGCCTGCCGCGCCGGCGCCGTTGATCACAATCCGGAAATCATTGATATTGCGATCAAGTACTTTGGCGGCATTGATCAAAGCTGCCAAAACAACGATGGCAGTGCCGTGCTGGTCGTCGTGAAAAACCGGGATACCAAGGTCCTGCAATCGCTCTTCGATCTCGAAACTGCGCGGCGCGGCGATGTCTTCCAGGTTGATGCCGCCGAAAACAGGGGCGATGTGCCGGATAGTCCGCACGATCTCGTCGGGGTCCTGTGTATTCAGGCAGATGGGAAAAGCGTCGATGCCGGCAAATTTCTTGAACAACATGGCTTTGCCTTCCATCACCGGAATAGCCGCCAGGGCGCCGATATTGCCCAGGCCGAGAACAGCCGAGCCGTCGCTGACCACGGCTACCGTATTGGCTTTGATGGTGTATTCGTATACCGCGTCCGGATTGGCGGCGATCAGTTCGCAGGGAGCGGCGACACCTGGCGAATAAACCGTGGCCAGGTCGTCGGTGGTATTGACAGGTACTTTGGGTTGAACTTCGATCTTGCCCTTGTGTTTTTTGTGCAAATCAAGGGATTTTTGAAAATAGTCCATAGTTGGCGGGCTGGTTTGAAAAGAGGCGCGAAAGTAGCGCATGTTTCAAGCCGGCACGAAACGAATGGACAAGGAATTGACGCAGTGGCGCACATTTTTTTTCGTCATGCGCTCTCCCTCGAATACATGGCCCAAATGCCCGCCGCAATTGGCGCAAATGATCTCGACCCGTTTCATACCGAACGTATGATCGGGCTTGCGCACGACGGCGCCCGGCAATTCGTCGTCGAAGGAAGGCCAGCCGCAGCCCGAATCGAATTTGTCGGACGACTGATACAAGGGGGCGTTGCAGCGCCGGCAGATGTAGGTACCCGCCGCTTTGTGGTTCCAGTATTCGCCGGTAAAAGCCCGTTCCGTGCCTTTTTGGGCAATGACGTACTCCTCGTCGGGCGTAAGCGAATTCCAGTCAGGATGTTCCATATCGTGTCTGATTTTTTATCAATAAACAGACGAAGATGAATCGGGTTTATGGTAGGTGCGCCTGGTCGGTCGCTGCGATGTCACAAAATCTGAATACCCTTTTTGCCAGTTTACACAAATTCGGCTAATTTTCGGAGCAAATAGCGGCATTTCGCCGCCCAAACACCGATACTTATGAGAAAACTCTTACTCCTGTCCCTGCTTTTCACAGGCCTGCGCCTCGCCGCTTTACCGGCGCCCGATTTCGATCTTACCGACTCCGACGGCAACCAGCATGCCCTTTACGGCGACTACGTCAGTCAGGGGAAACTCGTCGTAATCGAAATCTTTTTTGTCAACTGCCCGCCTTGCGCTACGCATGCGCCGCATTTCCAGACGCTTTACACGTCCAAAAAAGCGCTGTATCCGGGCAAGGTGGAATTTATGCTGCTGACCATTATGAATGGCGACCACGACCCCCAGGTGGCGCAATACAAAATCAATAAAAACATGACCATGCCGGCCGTCAGTTCCGACGGGGGCAGCCTGCAGGCCGTAGCGCCCTACCAGTCGGGCACGTACGGGGCTTTTCTTGGCACCCCCACGTTTGTGGTCATTGCGCCCAATTCCGGCGAAGTATTTTTCGACGTCAGGGGCAGCTCGGCCCAATCAACCATGGGCAAATTGTCGCAATTGATCGACCACCTGCTCGTGCCGGCCGGACCGATCAACATGTGCGGCAGCGCTACCCCGACCGGCGCACCCGTCGACAGCGTGCGCTACACCGTGGAAGCCCCCGACTGGGATACTACGTTCTGGAGCGGCGACTACAATCTCTGGAACTTCCCCGAGCTGCAAATCACACAACCCTATCTGATTACGCCCTATAAAAATGACCACCACGACGCCGGCATCAGCACTTTCGACCTGGTTCTGATGTCCAAACACATCCTGGGTATCACGCCCTTTGATGCCAGTTGGAAAACCACTGCCGCCGACGTCAATATCTCCGGCTCCGTCACTACTTTTGATATTGTTGAAACCCGGAAGCTGCTGCTTGGCGTCTACGACACCTTTCCGTTTTGTCCCTCCTGGCGCTTCGTACCCACCAATGGCACCGAGGTCAACGGTTACTGTTTCCCCTTTCAAAGTATCAAAATGGGCGATGTAAACGGCTCCTATACCGCTTCCGGCAACGCCGCGCCGGCCGAGCGCAGTGGCCGTCCCATCACACTGAATGTCGCCGATCCTTTACTGGAAGCCGGCACAGTATACGACCTGAACCTTTCCCTCCGCGAAGCAATGCGCTGGGACGGCGTACAACTTTCGCTTGGCTTCGATCCGGCGTTGGTCGAACTTGAAGCGCTTGAGTCCGGCGCCCTGGACGGATTCGGACGCGAAGATTTTCACTTGCGCCCCGAAGGCGTACTGACCCTCAGCTGGACCGGCAACGGCCAGGCCTCGGCCATTCCTGCCGGTAGGCCCTGGCTGACCATTCGGATACGCGCCCTGCAGGCCCTGCGTTTGTCGGACGCGCTGCGCCTGACGGAGCGTCCTTTGCGGGCAGAAGCGTACGACCCGGAAGGGACGGTCCGGCCGTTGGACTGGCGCTGGGAGCGCCCGGAAGACTTCTGCCGTGTGAACCCCAACCCTGCCAGCGAGCGTTTTGCCCTTGAATTTTATCAGGAGACAGCCGGACGGGTATTGATCCAGTTGATCGACGGGCGGGGCCGAATCGCTTATACACAGCACGATTTTTTTGAAAACGGCCGGCAGCACGTGGTGATTCCCTGCGCCGACCTGCCTCCGGGCCTGTATCAGGTGGCCTTGAACGGCCGACCGGCAGCCAAGGTTTTATTGCGCCGATGATGACAATTCGGCGAGCATGAACCTAACTTTGCCGCCGATGCTGCTCGTCGCTCAAATTCTCTTCTGGGGCAGTGTGCTGGCCTTGGCACACAGCTACGTTTTTTACCCCTTGCTGATGAAATGGCTGGCAAAAGGTAAAAGACCGAATGAACTCGTCTTTGACAAAGACGACGCGCAGCTGCCGTCAGTGAGCATCCTGATGTCGGTGTACAACGAGGAAAAAGTGATCGCGGAGAAACTCGACAGCCTGTTGCAACTTGATTACCCAGCCGGCAAACTGCAGATTTACATCGGCTCCGATTGTTCGGACGACGCCACCAACCAATTGGTGGCGCAGGCGGCCGGCAGGAGTGATCATCTACACTTTTACCCGTTTGCCCAACGGCGCGGCAAACCCCCGGTCATCAATGAACTGGCCGAATATGCCCTGAAACGCAGTCCGGCCAGCCCCGGCCATGTTTTCGTCCTGACCGATGCCAGTGTGATGCTGCGCGCCGATACACTGTATCATCTGGTGCGGCACTACCGCAACCCGGCCATCGGCGTCGTGGATGCGCACATGCGCAGCGTCGGGCTCAGGGGGGAAGGCATCAGCCGCAGCGAAGACCGCTACCTGAGCGGAGAAGTGCAGCTCAAATACCGTGAAGGCCTTGTGTGGGGACAAATGATCGGGCCGTTCGGCGGGTGTTATGCCCTGCGATCCGATTTGTTTGAGCCGGTGCCGCCCAACTCGCTGGTCGATGATTTCTGGCTGGTTTTTCGCGTGCTGGAAAAAGGTTTTCAGGCGATCAACGACCTCGATGCCGTCTGTTACGAAGGCGCGACACACCGGGTGCGCGACGAGTTTCGGCGCAAAAAGCGCATAGCAGCCGGCAGTTTTCAAAATCTGGCGCGTTTCAGGCGCTGGGTATTGCCGCCGATGAGCACGCTGGGATTTGCCTTTTTTTCACATAAAGTACTGCGCTGGTTCGGCGGCTTTCTGATCCTCCTGAGCTGGCTGGCCTGCGCTTGCCTGGCCATCGACATGGCATTCTACCGCTGGCTGCTCTTGCTGATGACCGCCGGTCTGGCAGGTATCCCCCTGCTCGACTGGCTGCTCTCCCGGCTTCGTTTCACATTTTTACCGGTAAAAAACCTCGCTTATTTCCTCGCCATGAATGCCGCCCTGATCGCCGGTTTTTTCAAGTGGCAAAAGGGCATCCGGGAAAATACCTGGCAACGTACAACGAGATATTGAATTTGAGGATTTGAGGATGCGAGGATGCGAGGATTTGACAAAAGTGGTACTACCGCTCACTAAAACAATACTTATAAAGGAACATTGTCTGTTATCGAGGGCAGCAATGCCCCTTTTGTCAAATCCTCGCATCATCGAATCCTCAAATCCTCGAATCCTCCATGCATCGATTGTTTCAAAAATTTCTCGCTTACGAGCGCTGGATCGGCGCAGAGCCGGTCGGCAGCGGCAACATCAATGACACCTACCGGGTGGATGTTGAGCGCGGTGGCGGGCAAGAGCGCTATTTATTACAACGCCTTAATCATCAGGTATTTAAAAATCCCGAGGCAGTCGCCCGCAATATTCGTCAGGTAGCCAATTGGCTCGGCGATCAAAACGAAGAATACCCGTACCGAATCGCCCGGCCAGTGGCGGGGCTCGACGGCGCCGATTTACAGCGCGACGAGGCCGGTAATTACTGGCGTGTTTTTACATTTTTGGATCAATGTTACACCCCCGAGACAGCCGCCGGGCCCGAAGAGGCTTTCGAAGCGGCAAAAGCGTACGGCGTGTTTTTACGCGCTTTACGCGACTTTCCGGTCGGCCAATTGAGCGACACCATTCCGGGGTTTCACGATACCGACCTGCGCTGGACGGCTTTTGAAAAAACGCTGACCGACGACCCGGCCGGACGAGCATCGGGCGTGCAGGATGAGATAGCGCGCTTGTACGCTGCAAAGCCTGTTTTTGAGGAAATCAGCCGTTTAAAACGACAACAAGACCTGCCCTTGCGCGTCACCCACAACGACACCAAGGCAGGCAATATCCTGCTGGACAATCAGACCCGGAAAGTGGTCGCCGTAATCGACTGGGATACGGTGATGCCCGGAACGGTGTTGTCCGATTTCGGCGACATGGTGCGGACCTTCGCGCCGGATGCCTACGAGGATGCCGCCCCCGATACGCTTGGTTTGCGGGAAAGCGTGCTGGAAGCGCTTCAACACGGATTCGAAGCAGCCACCGGTGATTTTCTTGCATTATCTGAAAAGGAGAATCTGGCCCTGGGCGCGCGTTGGATCATCGGTGAACAAGCCCTGCGTTTCCTTACGGATTACCTGGCTGGCGATGTGTATTACAAAATCAGGCATCCGGAGCACAACCTGATCCGTGCGCAAAACCAGTTGAGACTGCTGGATCTGGTCAGCATTTTTTACGAAAAACACAGGCGCTAGTCTTGCTTGTCGCTGTACGTGGTGGTAAAAATGGAGAACTTGAAACCCCGGCTGTCAAATCCGTAAGCCGTACCCTTTTCAAACCACAACCCTTTGGCGAAACCCATGCGCAGGTTTTCGTCGTGGTAAAGGTCGATTGTGATCAACCGGCCGCCGTACATGGCAGTAATGTCGGGCGCCAGGGTGTGCCCCACAATCATGCGGCGGGCGCCGGCAAAGATCAGCACATCAGTCATTTCCTCACTGGTCATCAGGCCTTTGGCTGCGCCCCGGTACCAGAAAATTCCGGTTTGGCGGCTGAATATTTCTTTGGCGAAAGGATCGTTGATCGCGGCGTGCTCGTAGCCCAGGTATTTGCGGGCAATCCGGTTGATGTCGGTCAGCGCAAGGCCGGTTTTCGCCAGTTCCGGGCTAATGCCGCCGTGGCAAAACACCTGACTGCCAATGCGTTCGACGGCATTTTTGGTACGCAACCAGCGGCCCAGCTCCGTATCTTCGGCATACCAGCGCGTGTAGTCTTCGCCGATCAGGCGAGCGTTGTCGAGGTATTTATTGCGCACGTAGCGGGTATCGCCCTGCAGGTTGAGCACTTCATGGTTGCCCAGAATAAAGTGCAAACGTCCACCGGCGGCCAGGGCTTCGGGTTCGAGTTTGTAGGCCAGCCACAGGCACTCGGTGACATTCAGTCCGCGATCAAAATAATCGCCCAGCAACACCAGATGGCCGTTGCCAAAAATCCATTGAAATTGATCGTTGATCACACCGGCCGACAGCAACAGCATTTTGAACGCTTCAAAATTGCCTTCTATATCCGAAATGACCAGCATGCGTTCGGGCTCCGGATATATTTCCGGCGCGGTGTTCAACTGAGTCTGAAGTGGAAAAGTGAACTGGTCGCCGAGGTCGGGTAGCATGCAGGTAAGGCGCGCAACTTTCCGGTCCGGATAAACATCTGTCACGACCACAGTCGCCGTATCGCGGCGCTGTACCGATTTAACAACAACATTGGGGCCGCGGTAAAAAACATGCGGTCCGTCGGCATCTGCGCGGGAAACATCGAACGGATCACCTGCCACGACAAGCAACGGCAAAGCGCCCAACAACACGGAAAGGAAACCTCTCATCACCATGACAGCGTAGTTTTTGTTCTCAAAGAGGGAGACGAACATACGGGTTTTCCGTCACCCCCGAACAAAAAACCTTCCGGGTGGGCATCCTGGCCGTGTAAAGTGTTTGCCAAACAGAATTTTAGCCAAACATAAAAAAGCCGGCGATTCAGTAGAATCAGCCGGCCGGAATTTGTTTTCACAGCATAATATTTCAAAACACCATTTCACCACCGACAATCCATTGGGAATTCATTTGCTTTTTTCTGACGCTGACCTGACGATTTCTTTCGTCGAAAATTTGTCTGGCGAGAGCCCTCGCATGGCTGGCGGCTAACGCGCCAGGTTGATCAGGAACTGCTCGACTACCAGCATCAGCAGGACAAAAGCCATGGATACGCCCAGCGTCGACCACTTGCTCTGGCGCATGGCCATCGGAACCGGACCTTCGGTAAGAATATCCAGGGCGCGGCGTACTTGCGCTCTGTTGATGTACAACACCAGCAACAGCAAAAACAGGTAAACGATCGCGCTGGCAATTGCGCCCGACACTTCAAACACTGTGTCGACGACAACAATATTGGCCATGACCGGTATCAAAATGGCGACGCCGATCAGTTTGGTCCGGTTCCACAACAACAGCCAGGCGCCGAGTATCTGCGTCATCCCGATGAAGAAGATGTAGGCTGTGGAATAACCGAAGAACGTCCAGGCCAGGTCGAAAGGCGAAGCGTCGGCCAGGGTTTGCTGCGCGATTTCGGGGGGCAGATGCCCTTTCCGGTAAAATTGGCCGCCCATGATTTTTCCCCAACCGTAGACATTGAGAAAAAGGAATACGTGTATGCGGGCGGCCAATTCGAGACCGTTGATCCAAAGATTTTTCATTGTGCAGGTGCAGTGTTGGTCAACCTTATTTTCAGTTTTCCGTACCGAGTTCTACTACATTGGCATCGCCGTCGACTTTGACCTCGCTTTGGCTGTCTTTTTTCACACGAGCCGTCGATTTTGCGTGCACGCGGGCTTTGGAGCCGTCTTTGGCGGAAATATCGATTTCATTGACCCGGTAGCCGGAAGCTTCAAGTACGGCGCCTTCCGTCAGTTTGACGTCCAGGTACCCGCCTTCGCCGGTGAGTTCGATCTGGGAAGCGCCGATCTGGAGCAGTTCCAGATTTTGAAGGACATCGATGTAAGCCTTGATTTGCGAGGTTCCGCGCGCGGATATCGAGGCTCTTCCTTCCTCAAAACCGCGAATGACGACGGGACCGGTGTTGTTGGCATACAGCGAGGTAAATACCGGCGCTTCCATGTAGATTTTGACCCGGCCGCCGGTCGATTTACCTTCTGTAGTAAACGTGATCTTTTCACCGGTTCGGATGACTTTGACCAATTCGCGATCGGCAGGGGCGCCTTCGATCCGGAAGATGAAATTGTCGCCTTTGTTGATTTCCGTGCTGAAATCGCCTTCCAGGATAAAGTTTTCAAAATTGCGGCCGCCTTTGTAATCACGATCTCCGAATGCCGGGCAATCGGCACAGGTAAGCCCTTTGGAAGTCATGAGAAATACGCGGTTGGGATAGTCGGATATGTAATAATCGCTGTTGTCATCGGCGTAGTCCACATCATGCACCCGGTGATTGATCCGGTCGCCAAAGACGATGTATTTGCCCTCGGGGACGGTGATGGTCAGCCGGACGTTTTGCGCCCGCCATTTCTGGCCTTTGGGAATGCCGTAGTAGGAAGGTACGCGCAGTACGTTGCCGTCGCGAACGATATTAAACTCCGTTTTGGTCGCATTATCGAGCGCATCGCTGTTGGAACTGCCGCGAGCGGTGATGTTCTGGACGCATTCGAAACGATTGGAATCACCGCGCCGCACGCGGATATCCACCAGATCATTGATTTCGAGCCGGTCGTTGCCCAGGATGACGTCGTTGCCGAAAACATCGCGGGTATCGTCGCCCGACAATTGGCCGGCCCATTCGATTCGCAGGGTATCGGAGTTAAAATCCTGCAGGTCGAGCGTGCGGGTCAGGGTGCCGCTTTGGCGGAAATCCTTGGAAGCCATGGCAACCAGCACAAGCCCGGAGCAAAGATTGATCGTCCAGAAAACAGCCAGGCTCGCCGTGGCCCAACCGGGCGTGCGCACCCCGAAAAGCAGGCGGACGAAGAACAAACACAGGCCGAGAATCGGCAGTCCCAAAATGAAGAAGATATTGGCAAAACCCAGGTAGTTCAGTCCGCCCGACAGGGGGCTCATGTAGTCGAGAAGGGGGGCGGCAGTGATCATGCCGAAGATGCCGCCCGCCCAGGAGACCAACAGGGCAACAAAGAGCCCGACGCCGATCAAAATGCCGATCAGTACGGCAAATTTCGCTATGAAACGAATCACGAAACCGAAGATCTGGCCGATGACCGACATGCCGCTGGATACCGCGGCGCTTAAACTTCGATCAGCGTTTTTTTTTGAGCCGTACTCGTTGACTTTATTGCTGATGCGTTCGAAACCGTCTTCCACTTCGCGGGCGATATTGTCGACGTTGATCTTTTCGCCGCGCATCGACAAGCGGTCGGCGGCTGTTTTGGCCGGCGGCACCAGAATCCAGAGCAGCAGGTAAGCCGGTACCCAGAAGCCGGCGGAGAGGAAGGTCAGGAGCACAAAAATGAGGCGCATCCAGACCGGGTCGTTCATGCCGAAGTAGGCGGCGAGGCCGGAGCAAACACCGCCGACGGTTGCGTCTTCCTCGTCGCGGAAGAGGCGTTTGCCGGTGCGGATAGCCGGGCCGCCGGATTTGCCGGAGGAAGAAGTTTTTTTGTTATCGACCGGTTCGGCGCCGAAATCTTCGGGTTTGCCCATGATCTCGACGGCGGCTTCCACATCGGGGAGCATGACGATGGTGCGCGAGCCCATGCTGCCGGAGATCAGTTCGCCCAGGCGGCTTTCGATATCGCGAAGGATTTCGTCGCGGCCGTCGCTTTCGGAAAATCGCCGGCGTATGCTATCCAGGTAGGCCGCAAGATATTCGTAGGCATCGTCGTCGATGGTGATGGCGTAGCCTCCGAGATTGATATTCAAGACCTTATTCATAGTAGTCGGAAGTATCGAGGGGGTGAGGTGAAAGTTGGAATGGTTGTTTTTTCAGGAAAAAACTTATTCGCCACTTGGCGGCATCGGCTCGATGTTGAGCGCCGGGGGCGTCTTTTTGGCCGATGATTTTTTGGAAGCCGGTTTTTCATCGGCAGCGCCGTAGAGCGTCTGCGCGACGGACTCGACCAGTTCCTGCCAACTGTCGGTCAGTTCCTGTAAAAACTGCCGGCCGGTGTCGGTGATATTGAAATACTTGCGGGGCGGACCCTGGGAGCCTTCTCGCCAGATGTAGTCCACCAGGCCGTCGTTTTTCAAGCGGATCAGCAGCGGGTACAACGTGCCTTCGACAATAAAGAGGTTGGTGCCCCGAAGTCGTTCAACGATTTCCGGCGGGTAGGTTTCCCGCTCGGCGATCACAGCCAGCACGCACATTTCCAGTACGCCTTTCCGCATTTGCGCTTTTGCATTTTTGATGTCCATGCGGTTATTTTTTTTTGAATTGAGTGTCCTTGGTTGTCCACAGTGTCAGGTTATTCAAAACAATTGACATTGCAAATGTAATGGCTTTTGAAGGTACCTTGCAATACAAGGATACTTTTTTTTGAAAAAGGCGCAACGGGTTTCGCTGCGCCTTTTTTATAAAAAACTCATTTTCAATTTATTAAAAACAATTCCGCATCTCGGACCCTTTCATCTTTTTCGACTAAATTATGCCTGTGTTCGGTCAAATTCGTCGCCACCCTACTCTTCCACCACAAATTTCTTCATGACCACCATCTCTCCGGACCACAGCCGGAGGTAATAAACACCACCTGGAATCACGCCGAAACGGATCTTTGCTTCGCCCCCGGAAACGCCACTGCGCAACACTCGACCGGCCTGGTCGTAAATCTCGAAACGATCGAATGCCAGCCCGCGGACCTCAATTTCATCCCGCGCGGGCACCGGGAACAGTTGCGGGGCAGGCGCGGCAGTTTCGTTGGCAGCTGTACACGTTATCACGTCGATGTTGTAAAAGGTAACCGTGACTGCCCCGCCGGGTTGTGTGGTGGTTTGCATGTAAATGGCATCGGACGGCGGATTGATGCCTGCAAACGGGCAATTATTGCAGTTGATATAAAAGCCAGGCTGCCAGTCGTACGTAGCGCCGGGATCGCCGGGCTGCCCGATAAACTGCGTGCTTCCCGCGCACATTTGCACGTCGACGCCGCCCACAACCGTTGCGCAGTAGATGTCGGAATAAATGCCTTGCTGGCAAAACGACACGCAGGATGCCAGTGAATCGTCGATCAACAGATTCGTTCCGATCGGCAGATTATACAACCCGATCGGCGCCGAACAAGGCATTAGCAGGCCGGCGGCAGTGCTGAGCAGATTGCATTCCACTCCCGGCACCACCGTAGCCGGCGTGTTGCAATGGTTCTGGGCAATCAGGGTTTGCGACAGCAGAAGAAAGGCAAAAACGATATTTTTCATAGCGAAACAGGTTGTGGTGAAAAAAACAATCCAGCAAAAGACGCATCGGGCGGCGCTTTTGCTGGATTGTCTCCTGTAATTTTTCCGGTACTCCTAGCCCCTCGTATTCCGCTTTACTTTTTCAACGATGCCCGGGAAAGCCGGGTCGCTGCGCAGGGGGTCGAGGCTTTTTTCCATATCGAACCAGTGCGGCTCGTCGAAACCCATATCGGCGGCTTTGCGGAGGTATTCTATTGCTTTGGCGTAGTCTTTTTTCTGGGCGTAATAAGCGCCCCAGTTGCGGTACACCCAGCTGTTGTCGGGTAGCAGTTCCTGCGAGCGGGAAAGGCATTCGGGTACTTGCTCGAGTTGGCCGTTTTTGAGGTAGGCGTAGCCCAGGTTGTTGAGGGCGTAGGCCAGGTCGAGATTATAAATTTCGGGGAACTCCTTATGCTGACGTACCCGCGTATCGCGTGCGCGTTCGAGCATTTCAATGGCTTCGGGCAGTTTGTTCTGGTCGACGTAGAACAAACCGAGGTTGTTTTCGGAACGGGCCACGTCGTTTTCGTACACCTGGGGCTGGTCTTTGGCCAGTTGCAGAAACAGTTCCAGCGTGTTTTTATAGTATTGTTCTGCTTTATCGAATTGTCCCTGCATGGCATACAAAACACCCAGGTTGTTGTACACCGAGGCGAGGGCGCTGGTATGCTGCCCGGGCTCTTCTTTTTCCAGTTGTTGCCGGATGGCCAGCGTCCGGTAAAAAAGCGTTTCCGCGCCTTTCATGTCGTGCATATATTCGAGCAGCACGCCATAGTTATTCAATGCAGTGGCCAGATCGCCCCGGTAAGTGGAATCCTGTTCAGCCAGGCGTTCATATACGCCAAGGCAGAGAGTGTACGATTCCTGGCTTTTTTTGAGGTCCTTTTTGTTGTTGTACATTTCACCCAGATAGCCCAGGGTTTGCGCCCAATTGTCTTCGTATTCTTCTGGATCGAGCACGGCCAGTTTGCCATAGATTGTACGGGCCTCGATGAAGCTTTTTTCGGCACGCCGGAAATCCGATTTTTCCGAATAGATCGAGCCCAGTTTCAACAAGGCATCGGCCAGATAATCTTCGTAGCTCAGGGGATGTACTTCGGCCAGATCGCGCCAGCGGTTGCTCGACTCGACCAGCAATTCTTCGGCTTTGTCAAATTTCTGGTTGGTGTCGACATACAAAACCCCCAGGTTGTAGGTGACGGAAGCCAGGTTGGAGTAGTAACTTTCCGGATATACCTGCGAGGGGCGGCGGTAGATGGCCAGGGCTTCCACAAAACACGCTTCGGATCGGACATAGTCTTCGTTGGTCATATACAGCGCGCCGGTATTGTTCAGCAATTCCGCCAGGGCATACTGATAACGCTCCGGATTGCTTTTTGCCAGCGGGCGGCACACTTCCAGCGCCTTTTGGTAGGCGGCGAGGCTGTGGGCGGCGTCTCCGTAGAGGTGATAGCAGCTGCCCAGATTGGTTTGCGCCATCAGCCAGAGGCCGGTATCCCGTTGCGCCCAGCTGCTTTCCGCGCAAGCACCAAACCACTCGATCGCCTCTATGTATTCATTATGATCCATAAAAAAGCCGGCATATTCCATCATAATACCGGTCTGAGGGTCGCATTCGATGGCGCGTTTGAAATAATGGGTTACGGAAATTTCATTGGTTCTGCTGTATTCGTAAGCGGCGCCGGTCAGATTGGCCAGCAACAGCCATTCGCGGGCGAGCAGGGCCCTTCGCGGGTCGTCGGGAGCGGCATCCACGATCGAAGCGGTTTCTTTTTCGAGTTCGGTAACCGGGATCGACTGCACGGCTTCTTCCAGCTTGCCCTGGGTAAACAGCCGGCGGGCGTTCTTCGTCCGCTTCGACTGGGCCGGCAATTCGTCGAACGCCTTGGCCAACAGCCAGGCGTTGCTGCGGTAGTTTTCGAGGTATTGCTGCGCAAACCGGTATTCTTCCGTGCTTTTTTCCAGTTGCATCCGGATGTTTTCCTCCATGCGGGGCCGGTTGCCGGCGAGCAGCAACTCTTCCCGGTGCGCATCGATGACACCGCGCAAACGGGCGGAGTCGGTCTGCGCATTTTTGTAATCCAGGGAGTTTTTCAGCGTCTGGTTGTACATTTTATCTACTTCCTTGCTGCCGGTAACCGTTTCCAGTTTAATTCGGCGGAAGACGTGCAGCGGAGTTTGTGTAAAGCCGGGGCTGAGTACGACAAGCAGGAAAAGTCCTGCGATCCAGTTTTTCATACTTTTAATGAGAATGATGGTGAAATAGGTGAACACCCGGCATACAGCAAACATCAGGCCTTTTCCAACGCCTGTTCGATATCTGCCAGTATATCGCCAAAGGTCTCCAGTCCGACAGATATCCGCACAAGACCCGGAGTGATACCCACCGAGAGCCGTTCTTTTTCACTTAATTTCGAATGGGTCGTCGAGGAGGGGTGGGAGGCGATTGTCCGGCTGTCGCCGAGGTTGTTGGTGCGCGAAATCATGTTGAGCTGATTCAGAAAACGGCGGCCCGCTTCCACGCCGCCGGCGAGTTCGAAGGCCACGATGCCGCCGCCGTTGGTCATTTGACGGAGGGCGATGGCGTGCTGCGGATGGCTGGGCAGAAAGGGGTATTTGACGCGGGACAATTTCGGGTGTCCTTCCAACGCCTGCGCCAGCGCCAGGGCGTTGGCAGCGTGCTTTTCCATGCGCAAATGCAGGGTTTCCAGGCTTTTGCTCAATACCCAGGCGTTGAACGGGCTGAGCGAAGGGCCGGTGTTGCGGGTCATCAGGTAAAGTTCGTAGATCAGTTCTTCCCGCCCGACTACAACGCCGCCGAGCACGCGGCCCTGGCCGTCCATAAATTTGGTGGCCGAATGGATCACCAGATCGGCGCCAAAGCGGATGGGTTGCTGCACCGCCGGCGTGGCAAAACAATTGTCAACGACGTACAGGACGTCATGCCGGCGGCAAATTTCTCCGACCCAGGCCAGATCGATGATGTCCAGTCCCGGATTCGAGGGTGTTTCCAGGTACAGCATTTTGGTATTGGGCCGGATCAGCGCTTCCAGTGTTTCCGGCCGGGTCATATCGAAATAAGTCGATGCTATGCCCCATTTCGGCAGGTATTTGGTCAAAATGGTGTGCGTGGAGCCGAATACTGCCGATGCCGACAGGATATGATCGCCCTGGTTGAGAAAGGTCATAAAGATGGAAAACACGGCCGCCATGCCTGTTCCCGTAGCCACACCGGCTTCGGCGCCTTCGAGCGCGCACACCTTGTCGACAAACTCGTCGACCGTAGGATTGGAAAACCGGCTGTAAATATTGACGTCGAGGCTGTCGTCGGTGAATGCGGCAGCCATGTCTTCGGCCGAATCGTAGACAAAACTGGAGGTCAGAAACAGCGGGGTGCTGTGTTCTTTTTCGGCGGTGCGGCGGGTTTGGGTGCGAATAGCGAGGGTTTCGGGCCCCGGAGTGGATGGTTCGGACATGCTGCTTGAGTTTGCTGCAAAGGTAGCCCTTCTTCACTGCTCCGCGTTTTTGGCGATTCGTGCGGCGATTGTTTTAAAACGCGGGTGTTTTCGCACACTGTCGAGGCTTTTTTCCCGTGCCAACCATTCGGGGTCGTCATACCCAAGATCAGCGGCTTTGGAGAGGTTTTGCACGGCCGCCTCCGGGTCGTTTTTCAGGGCATAATAGCAGGCCAGGTTGCGGTATAGCCAGCTGTTACCCGGATCGAGTTGTCTGGAACGGTCCAGCGCAACCCGGGCCGGGTCGAGTTTTCCAAGACCCAACTGTGCCGTTGCAATGTTGTTGTAGCAATAAGCCAGGTCTTGACGATTGTCGGCTGATGGCTCGTCGCCCGGTTTTTCCAGTATCTCTTTTTGTTTGTCAAATACACTCAGGGCGCTGTCGTAACTTTTTCCGGCGAGGTACAGCATACCCAGCGAATTCAACGTTTCCGATAGGCCGGGTTTAAAATGGTCAGCGCCGGAAGCAAGCAGATTGGCATACACGCCGATACTTTCGAGGTATGCTTTTTTGGCTTTTGAAGAATCGGCCAGTTGGACATACAAATCGCCCGAGCGCATCAACAGATCGGCCAGCAGCGGGCGATACACCTCCGGGTATAGTTCGTCGAGCCTGCGGCGTATTTCCAGCGCTTCTTCAAAATAGGGCAATGCGCGTTGTGGCTCGCCCAGGTCGTTGTAAACACTGCCAAGGTGTATCAACTGGGTTGCCAGGTCGGGCTCGTGCATCTGCGGGTTATCGGCTGCCTGCCGCCGACGGATGCCTATCGACTCTTCGTAAAACGGTATCGAGCGCGCATACTCCTTTTTGTTGCACAACAAAACGCCCATGTTGCCCAGTGAAATCGCCAGATAAAACTCATACAAGGCAGGGTCGAGGGCCGCCAGCCGTCGCCGGATGGCGATAGATTGCAAAAGCATTTCTTCCCCTCTGTCCAGTTTGTTTTGATAAATGTAGCAGGATGCAAGGCTGTTCAAAATGTTGGCAAGTTCGGGTTCGTACCGGGTAGAATCCTTCCGAACCAGCCGGTAGTGAATCTGCAAGGCTTCTGTATAGGCATTTTCCGCTTCGTCAAATTTTTTCCAGGACAGATAGGTGTTGCCGGTGCTCACGAGTGCGCCGGATAATTCGGGTTCGTTGATCTCCGGACTTTGAACAGCCAGCCGCCGGTACAATGCCACTCCTTCCTGATTAAATTTCTCCGCTTTGGCGAAATCGTATTGTTCCCTGTAAAAGGCCGCCATTTGAATCAGGTACTTTGCCCGCCAGGGTTCGTACTGTTCGGGATCGGTCTCGGCGAGCACGTTGAAAATGCTCAAAGCCTCCTCCAAATGGGGTTTAGCCTTGGAAAACTGTTTTTGATAGAGGTACAAAATGCCGAGATTGCCCGAAGCAATAGCGACAGCCGAAGAATTGGACAGCCCTTTTTGCACAGCATACTTTCGCCGTATAGCCAACGACTGCAAAGCGAAGGATTCGGCGCGCTGGTAGTCGCTCATATCGAAACAGAGTGCAGCATAATCGAGTAAAGTGGCAGCCAATAGCAGTTCGAACCGATCCGGATCAGTCCTGGCCAGCAGAAGAAACGTGTTGGTTGCATTGGTGTAATGCTTGTCGGCCTGATCGTAATGCTGGGTTTGATAAGCCGATTCTCCCAGGCGAACTTCCTTGTCGGCCAGTGCTTCCAGGCTGTCGATGACAGAAGCCGACAAGGCTTGAGCCGTCAAATTTTTGATGGAAACCAATATTATCAAAACCACAATAAATTTCCTCATGATGAATAGCGAATGATTTTATTTTAAAAAAGACGCCAATATTAAATATATCAAAGGGTAAATTCGCCCATTCTTAAAATCAAACACTTTACCCTGTTATGGAACAAATCAACTGGCTGGCCGTCGCCGTAGCGGCCATCATGCCGATGATCGTCGGCTTTTTGTACTACCACCCCAAAGCCATGGGCAGCGCCTGGATGCGGGTCAACGGGTTTTCACTCGATACCTTGACTCCCCCGAAGCCTGTGTTGTACCTCGTGGCGCTGGGCCTTTCTTTCCTGCTCGCTTTGCGAATGGCTGCCGACGTGACGGGGCCCGGCCAGCAAACAGCGCCCGACGGACACAGCTACGTCACTTTCCAGCACGGCGTCGCACACGGTATTATCAACTCCTTGCTCATTGTGTTACCGGTACTCGGCACTATGTCGATTTTTGAAAAACGCGGATGGACCTGGGTATTTGTCAATCTGGGCTACTGGGTGATTACACTGGTGCTGATGTGCGGGATTTTGAGCGCCTGGCGTTGATCTTTGCACATACGTTAAGCCGCGATGCGGCACAGGAAAGTCGGGTATCATTTACCATGAATCCCCCGGGGTACAACTGCCACATCGCGGCTTAACGTATGTAGAATTGATTGCAAGGTCATTTATTGCCGCATCGCGGCATGACGTATGTAGAATTGATTGTAAGGTCATTTATTGCCGCATCGCGGCTTAACGTATGTAGAATTGATTGTAAGGTCATTTATTGCCGCATCGCGGCATGACGTATGTAGAATTGATTGCAAGGTCATTTATTGCCGCATCGCGGCATAACGTGCAAATCAATGCCAAAATTTCGGGATAAAGCCTTGCATGAAATCCCATCGGTTTTAGGCCGAACGGGCGTGTAAGACAGCCGCGATAGTGCGGTTTCTTACCATTCACAACACTTGGAACAGGTTGGTCGTTATGGGGAAAAAATAAAAATCTGTTCCTATGAAAAAAGTGTTTTCTGTCCTGTTTCTCACTATCGGTCTCGGTTTGATTTACAGCAGCTGCTGCAATGGCGACAACCCGCCTTTTTTCGATTACACCCGCCTTCAGGTAGCACCCATTAGTATTGTCTCACAACCTCCGACCAGCTACACCGCCGCACTGAACATTATCCCCGACAATATCAGTTTTGTTGCCGATGCGGCGCTGCCCAACCTGATTCCTGCCGCTTACGGCCTTTCCTGTCCCGAACCCGGTCGAGAAGGCCCCAAACACAAAATTGCTTCCATTTCTATTACGGCCGACAAGGATTTCGATGCCAACTATCCGGCAGGCGCTTCGTTGTCGCCCCTGTTTTTTTATTTCTTCGGACCTCAAAAAGCGCTGACAGAGGTCGATCCTCTTTTCAACGATTTTGTCTCCCCCGAACAGGGGCTCATCGTATACAGCAAATCGCTTCCTGCCGACACGACGCAGGCTTTTCAACTCACCGTACGGATCACAAAGGATAACGGCACAACGGCAGAAGGCGTAATTCAATCGGTAAAATTCAGTCCGAAATAACCCGCTTTTACCCGCGCCGGAAAATAACCCACACCGCCAGGAAAGCCGCTGCGCCAAAGCCCCAGCGGCTTTCTTCTTCCATACCCATATCCCTGATTGTCAGACTGAAAAACGCCAACCCAACGGCCAGGATGGCCATTGCGACACTCCCGACGGCCCGGGCAATACGCCGCGCGCCAGCTTCTATATCGGGCGTTCGGAAATCCAGTTCGCCCGAGCGCGCTTTGCGCAGGGTACGCTGGAGTTCGTCGGGAAGTGCAAGAGTGGTCGTCACGGTATTTTGCAGATAATGCCGCAGGTACCCGACAACTCCGCCTTTGCCTTTGAGAATATAATCCTGCATGAAAGGCCGGATAACGTCCAGCGGATTGAACAGCGGGTCAAGCGTGTTGGAAATACCGAGCAGCAGCGTGATCGTCCGGTTGAGCAATACGTACTCTTTCGGGATTTGAATGGTGCCTGAAATGCCGCGCAGGCCTATATCGCTGATGAGATCGGCCAGGCTGTTGTTGAAGGGATTGACCTGAACGTCGCGAAAATTGAGCCCTTCGAACTGAATCTCGTTTTGTAAAAAGTTGCGCAGGGCGTTGATCATCTTTTTGGCCATCCGCTCCGCTTCGGGGCCTTCGGCGAGCAAACCGATTTTCCGGCAGGCATCGAGCATGGCATCGTTGTCGTTTTTCACGGCGGCTTCGATCAATTGGCCGATTCCTTCCCGCATATTGAGCGGCAACACGGCAGTGGCGCCGAAATCGAGCAGGGTCAGGGCGCCGTTTTGGTCCACCAGAATGTTGCCCGGATGCGGGTCGGCGTGATAGTAGCCATCCTGCAGGATCATTTTGCACCACACGCGCAACAGTTTGGCGGCCAGTTCGCGGCGGTCGAGCCCCCATTCGTCGATCATTGCCGTATCAGATATTTTTACCCCCTGGCAAAAAGTGGTTGTCAGCACTTTACCGGTTGAATACTCCGGATGCACAACCGGTACGGTGATGCCCTGTTCCGCGGCAAGATTGATCCGAATACGTTCCATAGCCCTGGCTTCGTTGGTAAAGTCGCATTCTTCCTCGATCATTTTTCGAATCTGGGAATAGAGGTAGTCCATCCCCTTGATTTCCATAAACCAGGCGATGATCCGGGTGAGTCGCTGGATGATATCGAGGTCGACTTTTACCACCGATTCGATGCCGTAGTGCTGCACTTTGACCACAACCTGGGTGCCGTCGGGCAAACGGGCCAGGTGCGCTTGTCCGATAGAGGCCGAAGCGATGGCGACCGCTTCGAATTCGGCAAACAAGTCTTCCGGCTCGCGTCCGAACTCCTCCCGAATGCGCAACCGGACCTTTTCAATGGGCTGCGGCGGTAGGCGATCCTGCAAGGCTTCGAGGGGTTGCTGGAATTTTTCGGGCAAAAAATTGGACATGATGGACAGCAACTGTCCGACTTTGATAAACAGTCCCTGAAGACCGAGAATGGATTTTTTTACCCGCTCCGCATTGGCCACATGGAGTTGTTCGAGCCGCCGTTCGTACCATTTGCGCCCCAGGAAACGGCGCAGAAACATAGCGATCAGATAAGAGCCCATGACGATGGTGGCCGTCCAGTAGGCTTTCCGGATGCGGTAGCGGGGGGAGAAGATATTGTGCATGATTAACAGGGTTGAAGGATTGGGTTGTATGGTTTATTGGGCTGCTGGCGCGAGGCTTTGCTGCTGGCGCCAGCAAGACGGTAAAAGCCTCTCCCGGAGGGCCAAAACGCCTATATTTTTTGAAATATTTTTTTGCTCAATGGCGGTCACTTGACACATTATACCCGTAGGAAAAATAGCTTTGCTCAAAAACTGTTTAACCATGAGTGTAAAATACAAGATTAGAGATCAGCATGGCCTGAATTTCCTCACTTGTTCGGTAGTCGGCTGGGTTGATTTGTTTGGCCGTGCCGTGTATCGCGACATCATCCTCGATAGCTGGCGTTACTGCACCGAACACAAAGGCTTTAACGTCTGGGGTTATGTTTTGATGCCCAACCATATTCATTTGATTGCCAGCGCCACGCCACCTTTTCGACTTAACGCTGTCATGCGCGATTTCAAGGCACGGACGGCAAGGAGGATGCTCGATGTCCTTCATGATCATGAACAGGTTGAAAGCCGTCGATCCTGGTTACTGTATCTGTTCGGTTATTTTGCCCGCTTTGATCGCGATAAACAGCAGTTCAAAATATGGCAAGAAGATAACCATCCCATCGAGCTGTTTTCGGAGAAAGTTGCTTTACAAAAACTGCAGTACATCCATGAAAACCCTGTACGCGCCAAACTAGTCGCCAAACCGGAAGACTGGTTGTACAGCAGCGCCAGCAATTATCTGAACGGAACAGGGATTTTTGATGTAAAACGGTTGTGGTCAGGATTTGCTGACGACAGTTGGTTTTGACAGATCACTGTGCTGCTGGCACGAGGCTTGACTGCTGGCGCGAGGCTGCGTCTCGTGCCATGTATCGGCCGGGCTGAGCCCGGCTAATAGTAGACACGAGGCGCAGCCTCGCGCCAGCGGGCCTCGCGCCAGCGACTCAAGCTGCCACCACGTCCAGCAACTGATCCAGCGTCGATTTGGCCTGCCGTATGCCTTTTACCTCGTCTTGCACCAGAATCAGTTCCTTGTTGGTTTGTTTCATCGAAATGCCCATAATTCTGCCTTTCGATGCCACATAAGCCATGATTTTTTGAAATGCCTGGGTTTCAAAAAACGACGATTGCGGATCGCTGAGAAAATAACAGCGCAGCTTGCCGCCTTTGAGAATCAGGCGTTCAAAGCCGAGTTTTTTGCACATCCAGCGCAGGCGCAAGGCTTCGAACAGGTTAACAACCGCTCTGGGTAATTTGCCAAAACGGTCTTCCAGCCGTTTGGAATAGGCCGCGATGTCGTCTTCCGTTTCAAGGGCATCGAGTTCGGTGTAGAGATTCAGTCGCTCCTGCGTGTTGGTGACGTAGTCGTCGGGAATGAGCATCTCCACGTCGGTTTCGATGGTCACGTCGCGGACATAACTGCCTTTTTGAGCCAGTTCTTCTTTAAACAAATCCTTGAAATCGGTCTCTTTCAACTCCTGAATGGCTTCATCCAGAATTTTCTGGTAGGTTTCGTACCCGATATCGGCGATAAAACCGGATTGCTCACCACCCAGCAGGTTGCCCGCCCCGCGAATGTCGAGGTCGCGCATGGCCACCTGGAATCCGGAACCCAGATCGCTGAATTCCTCGATGGTTTTCAGGCGTTTGCGCGCCTCCTGGGTGAGCACCGAAAGCGGCGGTGCAAACAGGTAGCAGTAGGCTTTGACATTAGAGCGGCCCACCCGGCCCCGCAACTGGTGCAGGTCGGACAATCCGAACATGTCGGCCCGGTTGATGATGATCGTGTTGGCATTCGGGATATCGAGACCGGTCTCAATGATATTGGTGCTGACCAGCACGTCGTGCCGGCGATCGATAAAATCGACCAGCACCTGTTCGAGCTTTTCGGCGTCCATCTGGCCGTGCGCCACGGCGATGTCGATACCGGGGCACAGGCCGTTGAGCACCTCCACGATTTTACCCAGATCGGCAACCCGGTTGTGCACGAAGAAGACCTGGCCGCCGCGGTTGACCTCGGTATAAATCGCATCGCGGATCAGGTCGTCGTCGAACACCCGGATTTCGGTGTGGATCGGCTGGCGGTTGGGGGGCGGTGTGCGGATGACCGACAGGTCGCGGGCGGCCATGAGCGAGAATTGAAGAGTACGCGGAATCGGGGTGGCCGTGAGGGTGAGGGTATCGACCGAGACGGTCATGGCGCGCAGTTTCTCCTTGGCGGCTACGCCGAATTTTTGCTCTTCGTCCACCACCAGCAGTCCCAGGTTTTTGAATTTCACATCCTTGTTGAGCAAGGCATGCGTACCGATGAGGATGTCGATTTTGCCGTTCGCCAGTTGTTCAAATATCTCTTTCCGCTCCCGGGCCGTGCGAAAGCGGTTGACGTAATCAACCGTAACGGGGAAGTCTTTCAGGCGATCGGAGAACGTTTTCCAGTGTTGCAGGGCCAGGATCGTGGTCGGCACCAGTACGGCCACTTGTTTGCCGTCGGTCACGGCTTTGAAGGCCGCGCGGATGGCTACTTCGGTTTTACCAAAACCCACGTCGCCGCAGATCAGGCGATCCATCGGATAGGGCTTTTCCATATCGGCTTTCACCTCCTGTGTGGCGCGAAACTGGTCGGGCGTATCTTCGTACAGGAAGGAGGCTTCGAGTTCGTTTTGCAGGTAGCCATCTGGCGGGAAAGCATGGCCGGGCGCCGCGCGGCGTTTGGCATAGAGTTTTATCAACTCGCCCGCTATGTCCTTGATTTTCTTTTTGGTGCGGGCCTTGAGTTGTTTCCAGGCGTCGGAGCCGAGTTTGGACAGTTGGGGCGCCGTGCCTTCCTGGCCGATGTATTTGGAGATTTTGTGCAGCGAATGAATGCTGACGTACAAGGTGTCGTTGTTTTTGTACACCAGGCGCACGGCTTCCTGCATCTGGCCGCCGATTTCGATTTTTTGCAGGCCGGAGAATTTGCCCACCCCGTGGTCGATGTGGGTCACGTAATCGCCGGGTTGGAGATCGCGCAGGAGGCGGATATTAAGGGCTTGTTCTTTGCTGAATCCCTGCCGGAGTTTGTAGGCATGGAAGCGCTGAAAGATCTGGTGATCGGTCAGGCAGGCGATTTTCAGGTTTTCGTCGAGGAAGCCTTCGGAGAGCGCGCCTTCGACCGGAAACCAGGAAATTTTGGCTTTTAATTCGCGGAAAATGGCTGCCAGACGGTCGAACTGCTTTTCATTTTCCGAAAAAATATACAATTCGTACCCGGAGGCCTGCCATTCGTGCAGGGAGCGAATGAGCAGGTCGAAGTTTTTGTTGAAAGAAGGCTGCGGATGCGCCTGAAAGTCAATTTTAGCGCCTTTGCCTTGTTTTTCAAAAAATACCACGCTGCGGGCAGCCAGCGATTCCGTCACTTCGCGCGGGTACAAAAACGCCCGGTCGCGGAAGATTTCGCGCAATTCCGCCGTGTCGAGCGCCGATATTTTGGCGGCGTACTGTTCGGCTTTGTCGAAACAATACTGGAGCCGGTCGAGCATAAACTGCTGGTCTTTGATCCAGACGACTGTACCCGGTGGCAACACTTCCAGCAGCGACACTTTTTGGTCTTGTCGGAAACGTGTGTTCAGGTTGGGTACGATGTTGACCTGGCTGATATTTTGCTTCGACAACTGGGTAAGCGGATCGAAGGTGCGGATGCTTTCCACCTCGTCGTCGAACAATTCGATGCGGTAAGGCAGGTCGTTGCCCCAGGAAAAAAGGTCGATAATGCCGCCACGAATACTGAACTGCCCGGGTTCGTACACAAAATCGGTGCGCTCGAAACCATATTCGATCAGCACTTCGATGACAAAGTCGATGTCGAGGCGTTCGCCGGTGGCGATGTGAATCCGGGTTTCGGCCAATACGTTGGGATTGACGACTTTTTCAAACAGGGCTTCGGGATAGGTAACCACGAGTGAGGCAGCCGGGTCGCCGATCGCTTTGCTCACCACTTCGCTCCGCTGCAGCACCTGCGTGGGGTTCAGTTCGTCGAAAAAAGCGGGGCGTTTGAACGAATCAGGGAAAAAGAAGACGGATTTGCCGGGCAGCAGACTTTCCAGATCATTGTGCAAATAGGCGCCTTCTTCCTTGCTTTCAGCGATAATCAGGTGACTGGCTGCCGATTGTTTCAGGGCCAGGGCCGCCATGACAAAGGCGCGTTGGGAACCGACAAGACCATTAAGTTGGATACGGGCCGGCGTATCGGCATCGGCGCTCAACATCGGGGCGAGCGCTTTCAGTTGGGCAGCGTCGCGGTATCGTTCGAGCAGGTGGGAAATATTTGACACGGGGCAAAGGTAGAGGCGTGCTCAGGATTTTTTTCAGGCAAAGGGAGAATAGCGCGTGTCGGCCGAATGGAAAATGCCGGATATTGCCGCTGCTTTTGAGATCAGCACCAAGACAACGAACACTCAATTTTGTTTACCCTGTTTTTTATCCATACTGATATGAAAATTCTACCCACCCTTACTTTCCTGGTTTTGCTTTTTTGCCTGCCGACACTTTCTGCCCAAAACCTGATGTATACGGGCGAAGGCGACACCACCTTCGTTTTCGGCGACAAGGTCAACGTGCGCCAACAACCCCGCACCGATGCCCAGGTGGCATTCCAGCTGGTGGCCGGCGATGCAGTCATCATTCTTGAAGAAAAGGAGGTACGGAGCACGCTGAACAAGATCGACCTGCCCTGGTACAAGGTCAAAACGTACAGCGGACAAACAGGCTACATCTGGGGCGGCCTGTTGTCGCTTTGGGGCATGCAAGAGGACGGCGACGTCAAATTCGTGGCCGGGGCCGTGCAAAGCGACGGCCTGAAACCCGATCAGGACGGTGTACCCACCTATACTATAGAAGTGCGCGCCGTGCGCAACGGCGCCGTGCTGAACAAAATTTCCACAACGATTCAAAATCAAGGTTTAGTGAGAAGGGTGCCCATTGAAATCGGCGCACGCGGCTTGCAGGGATACCGCGCCCTGCTGTGTTTCGACATCGGGGTGGATGCCTGCGGCTACCCGCAACACGAGTGGTTTATCTTGTGGGACGGCCAGAAACTCGTGCCCCTGCCTTTGACAACCTCTATGGCCGACGGCGGAGTGATTTACCATTCGGAAAGTTATATTTTTCCAGAGGGCCCCGACCAAAGCACCGCCGGTCACTACGGCGACCCCACGCGGATTTATTTCAGCATCGAACACGGTGAGGAAGAAGAACTCGACGGCGACAACGGCTGGAACAGCAGCTCGTGGAAACGTGTGCGGCCCATGCGCTGGGATGGCAAGCAATTCATCAAGCCGAAGAACATGGACGAGCCGAAAAATTAATACGGGAGTAAAAGGGGAGGAGTTGCCGCGGTTTTTATGATCTTGCTCTGATTCAAGCCAATTGGCCGATTCTTACGCCTATGTCGATCAAAACTTGCCTCTCCGCCGCCCTCGTACTGCTCCTTGCCAGCACGGCGCCCGCCCAAATCCGCATTTCCGAAGTCGCTCCGACCAATACCGGAATCGTTGCCGATGAAGACGGCGACTATTCCGACTGGCTGGAGTTGTTCAATTCCGGCACTTCTACCGTCAACCTGGCGGGATACAGCCTCAGTGATGCCAGCCAATCGGGGCAGTGGATTTTACCCGGCCTCGATTTGCCGGCAGGGCAACGTTTGCTGGTTTTCTGTTCCGGCAAAAACAGGGGTGGCAACCCTGTCGCGCCCCCTCCCGATCACTGGGAAACAGCCGTTTATGAAGGCAATTCGTGGCGCTATACCAGCGGCCAACCGTCGGCCGACTGGGCCTCCGCGGCTTTCGACGACAGCAACTGGCCGCTGGCGCCCGGCGGCTTCGGTTACGGCGATGGAGATGATGCCACGCTTGTACCAGCCGGCGTCATCTCGATGTTTATGCGCTGTGCCTTTCAGGTTGCGGATACGAGTCTGCTGACCCGCGCCGTGTTGCACGTCGACTATGACGACGCATTTGCCGCCTACCTCAACGGTGTTGAAATCGCGCGCAGCAGCAACCTGCCGCAGGGCGCCAGTTGGGATACGCCGGCCAGTGCCGACCACGAAGCTGTTATGTACACCGGCGGCTCGCCTGAATCTTTTTTATTAAACAAAGACCTGTTAATCAATATCCTGCAACCTGGCAACAATGTGTTGTCCGTTGAAATCCACAACGTCGATCCTGCTTCAAGCGACCTGAGCGGACGGGTATGGCTGAGTTTCGGCATTGCAGCGGGCCAGACGTTTTTCGGGCCAGTTCCCGCCTGGTTCGACAATGGCAATCCGGGCGGCAGCGGCTATCTGCACACCAGTTTCAAACTCGCCTTCGGTGAACGGCTGGACCTGTATGCGCCGCTGGGCAACATCGTCGATTCGGTTACTTTGGGCGCCCTGGAACCCGGGCACAGCCTCATGCGGACCAATGACGCCGGCGACTGGTGCATTGCCGCGGAGCCGACACCGAATGCCGAAAATACCGCCGCCTGCCTGGATGGATATGCCGAGGCGCCCTCGTTTTCACTCAGCGCGGGCTTTTATGCCACCGGGCAAAACATAACGCTGAATCCGGGCGGGGCAGGCGCGGTGCGGTACACCACCGACGGCAGTTTTCCCGATGCTTCATCGCCTGTATTTCCACCCGTTCTGAATATCGGGCAAACAACATTGCTCCGCGCGCGGCGCTTTGCAAACGGCCAGCACCCTTCCCGGGTGACGACGGCCACTTATTTTATCAATGAACCCACTACCCTGTCCGTGGTATCGATCGCCCTCGACCCCGACGATTTTCAGGCGGTTTACACCGATTATTATGAAAAAGGGCGGGTAAACGTTGAGTTTTTCGATCAAAACCGACAGCGACAACTGGATCGGGAAACCGCCGGGTACGTGGTGGGCAACTGGTCGGTTGTTTTTCCGCAAAAATCCATGCAGTTCGATTGCGATGAAGAATGGGGTAGCCTGGGTGAATTTGAATACCCGCTTTTTGCCCCCGGGAAGCCCATCCAACGCCTTCATTCCTTCCGTATCCGCAACGAAGACGACGATGCCACAGGAGCCCGAATGCGCGACCGCATCGTCAACGAACTGGCCCGGCCGACCCACGCGGGCCAGGCTGCCTACCGCAACGTCGTGGCGTTTATCAACGGCGAATACTGGGGGCTTTACTCCGCCCGAGAACGGCTCGACAATTATTTCATTCGGGACAATTACGGCGCCGACCCGGATTCCGTCAATATGGTAAAAACGCATTGGGGGCAAGGCGATTACACCGCCGAATACGGCACGCTGGACGATTTTTTCGATCTCTCCGACTTTATCGCCGACAACGACATGAGCGACCCCGTCAATTTTGAAGCGGTCAATCAGCGGCTCGATCTGGAAAATTTCACCGACTATTTCGCCATCGAAATCTATGTGGCCAGTACCGACTGGCTGCAGGATTATTTCAACAACGTCCGTTTGTTCCGTACGCCCGAACAGCGCTGGCAATTTCTGCTTTGGGACGTCTCTTATTCTTCTGGCGCCGGTTCTGCCTGCGTCGGATGCGACGTACTGGGCAGCACGCTGGCCAATCCTTTTGGAAGCCGTTACGGTGTCATGTTCAACCGGCTGCTGGGCAATGAGGCCTACAAACAGTTCTTTATCAACCGGTTTGCCGATCTGATGAATTATTACTGGCTACCCGAACGGGCGCATTCGCTCATCGATCAGAATGCCGCCGAAATGGCCCCGGAGATCGATCGGCACCACCAGCGCTGGTCGACCGGCGACCTCGGCTACTGGAGCCAGCAGGTGGATTATTTGAAGAGTTTTTACGCCGAAAGAGCGGGGTTTCAGCGGCAACACTTGCGCAACCATTTTAATCTGGGGCAAGAAGTCGACATCACCCTGCAGGTCAATCCGCCGGGAGCGGGATACATCAAAATTTCCACAATCATTCCGCAGGAGCTGCCCTGGACGGGGATTTATTTTCAGGGAAACCCGGTGACGCTGACGGCCATCCCGGCGCCCGGCTATGTATTTTCCGGCTGGTCGGCTAATCCTTTCGTTGGCGACCTTTCGGCCCAATCGTTCAGCGCCGATGTGAGCGGCAATACGGTTTTTAAAGCCAATTTCAGCGGAGCGGCCACGCCGAATAATTTGATTATCAGCGAAATAAACTACCATTCCGACCCGACAACAGATGCCGGCGACTGGATTGAACTGCACAACGACGGCGACACGCCGCTCGATATTTCCGATTACCGCATCGGCGATGAGGAATGGTATCACCTGTTCACCTTGCCGACCGGAACGGTATTGCCCCCCGACGGTCGTTTGGTGTTGTACGAAATGCAGGGCAGGTTTGAAACGCAGCACCCGGACGTGACGCAAAAAACCGGGCCGCTCGGTTTTTCACTCGACAACAAGGGCGACGCCGTGCGCGTGATGGATGCCTTCGGAACGACAGTGGAAAGCGCCGTTTTTGACAATAAAAAACCCTGGCCATGTACCCCGGCCGGCCTGGGGCGCAGCCTCGAACGCCAGGAAGGCGTAGTTGATCCCAACCAGCCGGGCGCCTGGTTCGACGGGTGTATGGGCGGCTCGCCCGCATTGCCTTACGAACCCTGCGACGACGACCTGATCGTTAGCGAGATCAACTACAACTCCCCGGCCAGCTTCGACGCCGGCGACTGGATCGAAGTGTATAATCGCTCGATGCAAAGCCTCGATTTGTCGGGCTGGCGCATTCGCGACGAGGAAAACGACCATGAATTTACCATCCCGCCCGGCACAGTGCTCCCGCCCGGCGGACGCTTTGTTTTTGTTCAGGACGAAGCGCTTTTTCAGTCGGCATTCCCGCTTGTTGCCAATGCCGACGGACCGCTCGGTTTCGGCCTGAACGGCAGCGGCGATCACATCCGCTTGTACGATACAGGTGGGCGGCTTCAATTCAGCCTGTGCTACGACGATACGGCGCCCTGGCCGGTTGAGGCCGACGGGCAAGGCTACACGCTTGAACTGGCCGATTATTCGGCCAACCCCAACGATGCTGGCAACTGGTTTGCAGGATGTTACGGAGGTTCGCCGGGGGAGGCCTACACCCCTGATTGTACGGGCGTCGGCGTGGACGCGCCTTTACCCGGTTTTTCCAGCCGGGTGTTTCCCAACCCTGCCGGAAACCGGTTGCAGGTAGAAACGGCGGGGGCTAACGGAACTGTTACCCTGACTTTTTACAATGCACTGGGTATAGCCGTCGCCGTTCATCGCGGTACGGAGCAACTGGTTGACTTTGATACAAGCAATTGGCAGCCCGGGCTTTATTTATTAATAATCGAAACTTCGGGGGGATTTACCCAACATTTCCTCAGCATCGTAAAATGAAACTCCACCGGGCGCGTTCATGCATTAATTTTCAACCTCATTCAATCAAATTTTATCATGAACCCCTTAAAACTAATGCCGCTGCTCGGCCTTTTGTGCTATTGGCCGGGACTTTCCGCTCAAATCCAGACCAATCTGGGCAAGGGCGACACCACCTGCATTTTTGGCGACAAGGTCAATGTTCGCCGCCAACCCGGCCCCGAGGCCCAGGTGGCATTCCAACTCACCGCGGGAGAACCCGTTGTTATTCTCAAAGTGCTGGATGAACGCCACCGGGTATCCGAAGTGGATATGCCCTGGTACCTGATCAAAACCTTCGACGGAAGGCAAGGTTACGCCTGGGGAGGGATCGTTTCCCTTTGGAAAATCTTGCAGGACGGTGAGGTTTGTTTTGCAGCCGGTGTGACCGGCAAATCACAATACGAAGTACGGGCAATCCAAAAAGGCGTCATTCTGGACAGGACAGCCAATTCCTTTTCGGTACACGACGACGTGCATGCAGGCGTGCTTCAACCCGGCGCGGGTGGCCTTGCCGGGTACCGTGATCTGCTCATTTTCGAAATCGGGCTCGAAGCCTGCGGGTACTTGAACTACGCGTGGCATATCCTTTGGAACGGTCATAACTTCGTATCCCTTCCGCCTTGCCAATACTCGGCCGACGGTGGCAACTATTACACGGAAGATTACCTTTTTCCGGATGACATGAAGGAAAATAGCGACCCTACACGCCTGTATTTTCAGACAGACCGGGGCGAAGAGGAATACTTCGACAACGACAGCGGCTGGGTCATAGAAACCCAGACCAAGGTTGTGCTCATGCAATGGGACGGTAAAAAGTACATCTTACCCAAAGATTTCTGAATTGACCGGTCGTGGCATGCCGGTGGTGGAAAATCACCGGCATGTCCTGCCGCCGCTTACCTTTGCCCGCATGGTAATTGTTTGCTTCGGCACCCGTCCTGAAATCATCAAAATGGCCCCGGTAATCAGCGCTTTGCAGGCGCAGGGCGTACCCTTTCGCACCGTTTTTACCGGTCAGCATCCCGACCTGTATCGCGACGTCAGCGCGCTGATACCGCCGCCCGATTTTCACGCGGTATTCGATGCGCCGGCTGCTTCGCTCAGCGATTCGCTGGCGCGCAGCTTGCGTTGGCTCGACGAACTTTTTACCCGTGAAAAACCGCGGCTGGTCGTCGCGCAGGGCGATACCTCTACTGTTTTGGCAGCGGCGATGGCCGCTTTTTACCGGCAAATTCCATTCGGGCACGTGGAGGCCGGCCTGCGCACCTACGACCTGGGCCAGCCTTTTCCGGAAGAAGCAATCCGGCAACAGGTGAGCCGGCTTGCAACCCTGCACTGGGCCCCAACCCAACGCGCCGCCGACAATCTTGAAAGGGAAGGCATTTTGAACCACGTCGAGATTACCGGCAATACCATCGTGGATATTTGCCAAAGTTTTGGTTTACAGGCAGAATACGGAAACCAGGTGCTCGTAACCCTTCATCGCCGCGAAAACCACGGCGAAGCTTTCGAGCGGCTCGCCGCGCAACTGCAACAACTCGCCGGGGCGCATCCCGAACTCGATTTTGTATTTCCCATGCACCCCAATCCGGCCGTGCAACGCCTCAAAGACCGTCTTGGCAAGCTGCGCGTCGTCGCTCCGCTCCCCTACCCCGAGCTGTTAAAAGTGCTCAGTCAGGCGCGGTTCGTCATTAGCGATTCGGGTGGAATTCAGGAGGAATGTGGTGTTTTTGGCAAAAAAATACTCGTTTGCCGGCAATTCACCGAGCGGCCGGAAGGTGTGGAAGCGGGTTTTGCCCGGCTGGTCGGCGATGATTTGTCGGGCCATTTCGACTGGGCCAACGACGCCCCGAGGTGGTCGGGCGCCAACCCGTACGGCGACGGGCAAGCCAGCCGCCGGATTGTCGCTTCGATCCGGCGTTTTTTGAATATCGTGTAAACTTTGGGTTTAAATACTCAACAGGCGTGAAAAGTGCGCCGCCTGCCGGACATTTGCCTTTTTCCACAAAATACACGCATGAACGGAAAACACGCCGGAGCGCGTACCGATACCTGGCTGGTGCTGCCGGCCTTCAACGAAGCGGAGAACATCGGCAATTTGTTGTCGAGGGCCGCGCTGGCGTTTCGCGATGCCGGTTTGCCGCCCCCGATCGTCGTCGTGGTCGACGATGGCAGCAGCGACGGCACTGTGGCAGCCGTGCAGGCATTTGACGAATTGTCCGACATCCGGATTTTTTCACACGCGGTCAATCAGGGCCTTGGGCCTACCCTGCGCGACGGACTCCGCGAAGCCGCCGCTGCCGCCCGCCCCGGCGACGTGATCGTGACCATGGATGCCGACGATACCCACCACCCCGGCCTCATACCGGCCATGCTGCAAAAAATACGCGAAGGATTCGACGTCGTGATCGCTTCCCGGTACCGACCCGACAGCCGCATCGTGGGGCTCAACTTTTCGCGGCGCTGGATGAGTATCGGCGCTGCGTGGATTTTTCGCATTTTGCACCCGATAAAAGGGGTGCGCGACTACACCTGCGGGTTCAGGGCCTACCGGGCGGAAATGATCCAGACGGCCTTTGCGCACTACGGCGAAGGTTTTGTCGACAAACAGGGGTTCCAGTGTATGGTAGACGTATTGCTCAAATTGCGTCGCCTCCAACCGCGCCCGCTGATGGTAGAAGTCCCCTTTGTGCTCCGCTACGACCGAAAGGGCGGTGCGAGCAAAATGAAAATTGTCAAAACGATTATCCAAACCCTGCGCGTTGCAATTTATGGCCAATAAAAAACACTCCCGCGAAGCGGCTTCCCGCGTAAAACCCCAACCCGCAAACACGCCGCCGCCACAAAAAGCCGCCGCGCCGCCGCCCGACTTGCAGGCCGTCGCCGACCGCTACGCGCGGCCGGTTTTGATCGGTTTGCTGGTACTTGCGTTTTTGCTGCGCGTCGTCAATCTGGATGCCCTGACGCTTTGGGTCGACGAGTTTGTGCATGTGCTGCGGGCCAAGGATTACCTGGAAGGAAAGGGCCCGCTTTTCACCGACGACAACAACGGCATCCTGCTCACCTTTATCATACTGCCCCTGTTCAAGGTGTTTGGCGCCGAGGCGTTCTGGGCGCGCATCCCGAGCGTGTTTTTTGGGGTGGGCATGATTTATCTGATGTACCGGATGGGCGCCCGGCTGTTCAACCGTTACGTGGGTTTGCTGGCGGCATTTGCCGGCGTTTTGTCCATTTACCTCAATTTCTGGTCGCGTATGGCGCGCAACTACGCGATTTTTGGCTTTTTCTTCCTCTTGCTGGGCCTGGTGTTTTTGGCTGCACTGGAAGGCAAAAGCGAACGGGAAGGCAGTTTTTGGAAAAAATACGGACTTGATCCGAAATACCTGCTTTTGCTGCCGGTTGTGCTACTGGCTTCGCTGATGTCGCACCAATTGACCTTCTTTTTTGTCTTTTCCGCGGCAGTGTATGTGATCGCCGTGGCGGCCAATAAGTTCATCCGCCGCACCGACGACCGCAACAACAATCCCTATCTCTGGCTGAGCGCCTTGGGTTTGCCGTTTTTACTGCTCGTATTCGTGCCGGCCCTGAACGGGGTAATCAAAGGCATTTTGGGCGCTTTTCTGCCCGCCCGCATTGTAGAATGGGTGATTCCGCAGTGGTCGCGCATTGCGGAGCTGTGGCAAAGCAAACCCTGGGAAGCGTTCGATATGTACAACGGCGTGTTGCGCTACGACCCGACCATCCTGTACTACCCTGCCCTGGCCGGACTGGTGGCGGCGTTCTGGTTGCGGCCGCGATCGGGCGCCTGGCTGTTGAGCAGCGTGGCGGTGCCCTTCGTGCTCATGTGTTTTGTATTTCGCGAGCCGGCCGATCCGCGTTACATGATCGGCATTTTCCCCTACTTCCTGATTGCGGCAGCGGCATTTTTCTACGCGGCATGGCGGTATCTGGCCAAAGGAACCTTTGCCGGCAGCGGCAGGGTACAGTGGGTTTTGCTGCTATTGCCCTTTGTTTATGTCGCCGCGAGTGTGCGCTGGAAAGAATTGAAATCGCTGGTTTTGGCCGAAAAACTGAACGAGCACGTGGTCGACATGAACATCACGACCTGGGCCTTTATCAACTGGAAAGAGCCCAGCGAATTCATTCAACGGGAAAGCAAACCCGGCGACATCGTCATGGCGACGGTGCCCACGGCTGCCTCCTATTACCTGAAAAACGACGACGTGTTGTGGTTCCGGCAGAGCTATTACGACACCAAACAAAAGAAATACGTGTTCAACGAACCTGATTCGACGGTGCAGAACAGCGCCAGTTCGTTTTACAACCTGGTGCGCACCTACGAACGGAACCCGAGGGGCTGGCTGCTGGCCGATTATTATTTCGACAACATCTTCACCGACGACAGGGCCCGCATGTTTGTGTACCAAAACATGTACTTCTACCCCGAGGCTTCGCGCGACGGCGGTGTGATGCTCTTCGGCTGGGACCGCTCCCGGCCCAAACCCCAACAACAAAACCTGGTGGTGGAACTGGGCAAAACAACGAGCAAGGTCGTGTCGAAAGACTACATCATCAACCCGCCGGAGGCATTGCTGCAACAACCCGAACTGCGCATGATCGTGCGGGCGCGGCACGTCAACAACAACCGCGAGGCTTTCATCCTGTTCAACGACCAAAATGCCGTGTACCTGCCGCCCAACAAAGGCAAAGACATCGAAACCATGACCCTCGCCGTGCGCTCCGAATGGCTGCGTCCGGGGCCCAACAAAGTGCAGATCTGCTACGACGACCAGGTGAAAAACGACAAGGACCCGGGGTTTGCGTTGTATTATCTGGCCCTGGATCAGTGAGGGAAAAAATTATAATAAGGTTGGGTTGATAAAGGTTGATAAGGGTTGATGAGGGTTGATGAGGGTTTATGAAAGTAGAGAAGCCGCTCTCTATAAACCCTCATCAACCTCGTCAACCCTTATTCAAAACTCCACCCGATAACTCAACACCGGAATCAGCGGCGTCTGATAAAAATATTTGATCTCCTCTTTTTCCGGGTCGTAAAACCGGTCAAACACGTTTTTCCGGTTGGTCGTATTCTGTATGTCGAGCGACAAGGTAGTGGTGAGGCGCTCGTAGTTGCGTTTCAGGCGGAAACCGACGTCGAGCCTGAAATAACCGGGCATCTGGTCGGAATAGGCCCGTGAAAGGTCGTAGACGGCCTCTCCCGCCAGGCGCGAAGCTTCCAGATCGATCGGCGTGGAGCGCAGGCCGCCCATCTGCACCAGTTTCAGGTTGAAACCCAGCACCCGGTTTTTGCCGCGCCGTTCCAGGGTCCATTCCTTGCCGGCCGTCAGCGTATTGGCAAAACGCCCGTCGAAGCGGGAGGAGCGCCATACCCCGGCATTGTCGCGGTATTCCGATTTGTAGGTCGACGACGACAACAGGAAGTACAAGCCCCGGGTGAGGAATTTCTCTACAGTAAGTTCCAGACCGTAGTTGCGGCCCAGGCCGTCGTTGATCAAAGGTTTGTAAACGAAGCCGTCCACGTTGTTGAGCATGGAAAAGGTATTGCCTGCCTCCCGGCTGACCGGCGCATCGAAGATCGACTGGTAATACGTTTCCACTTTGAAACGCATGTTGCCGGGCAGGCTTTGGTCGAAACTCAATACAAAATGGTGCGCCCTGGTCAGATCGAGATCTGGATTCAGGTCGCGGCCGTCCGAATCCTGTACGTAGTAAACGCCCAGGGGTTGCATCTGCGAATGAAGCCCATAGCCCAGACTGATCGATTGACGGGGCGACAACGCGTATTTCAAAGCGGCGCGCGGCTCGACCGACTGCTGAGCGTTGAGCGGCACGTGGAAACTATGCAGACCCGCGTTCAACGTGAGGTGATCGGTCGGGCGGAGTTGCCATTGCGCAAATGCATTCACGGTGGTCGTACGGCCGCTGTTGTCGAGTTCCTTGCGCAGAAATTCGAAATCATCGTCCCATTCATACTGGGCAAAATCGAAGTTCAGCACATTGACGTAGACGCCGGCGCGCAATACGTTCCGGGCGTTGAATTTGTGGTTCAGGACCGATGAAACCGTCCATTTGGTTTGCGAAAAATCCTGATCCTGAATCCGTCGGGCGCTGTAATCCGGCTGGTATTCATCCAGTTGAAAACCGTTTTTCATGCCGGAAAATGCCGCAATAGTCTTGACGTAGGTATTGCTGCCCCAAATCTTGCTATGGGTCAGCCCGACGATTCCGGTATTGGCCAGATAGGTGTTGGGGTATTTTTTCCAAAACTCCTCCTGCCAGCGGATGCTGTCGGTTATTCCCGGTATTTCCTGGCTGCTCAGGCCGCCCATGCCGAACAAGGTAAAGGTTCCCGCTTTGCCGGCCGGCATCCAGACGTTGAAAGAGAGGTCCTGAAAATCCGTCTGGCCGTCGCCGATATTTACCCCCATCCGGCTGAGCAGCGAGAGCGTGGAATACCGGTAGTTCACCAAAAAAGAGCCCGTTTGTTTGCCTATACGGAATGGTCCTTCGACAGCGGCATCGAGGCCCAAAACGCCTGCCTGGAGAGTGCCTTCAAATTTTTCACTGTTGCCCTTGCGCAGTCGCAGGTCGAATACGCCCGACAGGGCGTTGCCGTATTCGGCGGCGAAAGCGCCGGTCATAAAGTCGGAATTGGCCAACAACTGCGCGCTCAGGATGGAAATACCGCCCCCCGATGAGCCAACTGCCGAAAAGTGGTTGGGGTTTGGAATATCAACGCCTTCCATGCGCCACAGCAGGCCGTTGGGGGCATTGCCGCGAATCACGATGGTGTTGTTGCCGTCGGAGCCGATCACCACGCCGGCAAAGGACGAGGCCATGCGCGCCGGATCGTTGACCGCCGCCGCGTACCGCTGGGTTTCTTCCACGGAAAAAGTGCGGGCGCTCACGGTGGAAAATTCGTTCAGGGGCTTGTCCTTTTCCGCTCTGGCGCGGATCACTACTTCTTTGGATTCGAGCACCGATTCTTCCAGTTCGACGTTCAGTTCGAGTTCTTTACCCGAGTTGACCACCAGGTTGCTCAACACGGCTTCTTTGTACCCGAGATAACTCACCCGGATCGTCTGGCGGCCAACGGGCACGTTGTTGAGTCGGAAACGGCCGTCGGCATCGGTCATGGCGCCTTGCAGTACGGCGCCGTTTTGCGGATCGAGCAGCACCACGGTGGCGCCCACCAAAGGCGTTTTAATGTTTTTGTCCACCGCAACGCCCTTGACGGTCTGGGTCAGGTTTTGCGCCGCCAAAGGACATGCGAAGAACAGGCCGGCCAGGAGGACCGGCAACAGGATTTTGATTTTCATAGCAATAAATAAAGGGAGGATACGAGGAAGGGAAAGGTGGTTAGATTTTGCGGAGGCGGCCCGAACCCGCGATCTGGCTGTTGATTTGCGGACTGCCTTTGTATTCCACATCGCCACTGCCGGAGATGGTGACGTCGAGCAGTTCGCTGGCATGGACGCGCACATTTCCGCTGCCGCTGACCGACACGTCGGCCGTCAGTACCGGGCAACCCAGGGCGTCTACGTCGCCGCTGCCCGACACGGCGCATTTGAGGTTGTCGGCGGCGCCGCTCATCCGAAGATTGCCGCTGCCCGACACCCGGGCGTTGATCTGGTTGAAATCGATGTCGAACAAGTGGATGTCGCCGCTGCCCGAAATGCCAAGTTTGAGTTGGTTGCCGCTGATCGCATCCGGCACGTCGACGTCGGCGCTGCCGTTGACTTCGAAGGCATACCAGGCCGGCGCCGACACGACGATGTGCAGGTCGTCGACATCCCATACGTCGCGGTTGAAGAAAATTTTGAGGGTGCCGTCGTTGTCGACCAGGGTTTCGAGGTAAGGCATGATGTTCTCCTCACCGGTGATTTCGAGGCGGAAAACGGAATCAACGCGCACGTCGACATCGCCGTTGACGCCGATTTCCAGGGCGTTAAAATCCTCGACCGGACGGATTTCGGTAACCAGGTCGCCGTCGCCGCGAATACCGCAGGCGCTGAACAGGAGAGTGAAAACGGCAAGCGCCGGCAGGATTTGCTTCAGATTGATTTTCATAGCTTAATTGTTGTGTCGTGTGATAAAATGTTTGGGAAAATTGCCTCGGTCAGAAGCGGTTGTTTCTGTTTTGTACCCTGTGACACCTTTCCCCCGATCCTACCCTTATGGGGTTTTGAATTTTTTTTCATTGGACAAAATTTTGCCAACCCTTGTCGCACTCAGGTCGCTTCAATCGGAGGAATGCCGTTTTTTAAAGGACCAAAGCCCGAAAATTCACGACCGGTAAAAAAATCGTCGCCCGCCCATAAGGGTACGCCTTACCTTTCGGTGTCTAAATCTCGACCAGACGCGTGAAAACCTACGACGATCCGGAACTCCCGCAAGCACTCCGCCGGGGCGACGAAGCAGCCTTCGATGCGCTGTTCCGCGCGCTCTATGCGCCGCTGTGCCGCTACGCGACCGGAATGTGCGACGGCGATCCCGACCTGGCCGAAGATCTTGTGCAACAGGCTTTTGTAAAATTGTGGGAGCAACGCGCTCAAATCGACGTACGGCATTCGCTGCGCGCCTACCTGTACAAAATGGTGCACCACCAGGCCCTCAACCGCCTGCGGCACCTGCGTACCCGGGAGCGTTATCAGAACGAACAGCTGCGGCATCCGGAAGAGGCGACGCAACTGGCCGACCCCGATCTGAGCCGAAAAATTCACCAGGCCCTGGAAACCCTGCCCCCGCAATGCCGACAGATCTTCGAACTCAGTCGTTTTGAAGAACTGAAATACCGCGAAATCGCCGAACTGCTCCAGTTGTCCGTCAAAACCGTGGAAACACAAATGGGTAAAGCCCTGCGCCTGATGCGCCTGCACCTGGCCGATTATCTGGCCCTCGGCTTTTTGTTGTTCTGCCAGTTTGCACAATGGAAAGCCGTTTGCGAATACCTTTAAAACCAATGCACACATAACCCATTTATCCATCTCTCGAATCCTCGAATCCTCACATCCTCGAATCCTCAACAATGACCGACATCGATGAATTGCTCGCCCGCATCCTGAGCGGAGAAGCCGCCGAGGGCGATTCCGCGCAGTTGGAGGCCTGGTTGGCGGCGTCGGACGACAACCGGCGCTACTTCGAGGACCTGCAACGAATATGGGCTAATGCCCAACCGGCCGCGGCAGCGCAGTTTGATCCGGAAAAAGCCCTGCAAAAAGTCAAATTTCGCCTGAACAACAGCGGCGGAAGCGCCCCCGCCAGCCGCTTCTTCCTTTGGCCCGCCGCCGCGGCCGCCGTGCTCCTGCTGAGCCTGGCCTGGTGGCTGTTCCGTTCTCCGGCCCCCCTGCCAGCCGTCGAAATCGCTGCCGGCAACGCCGTTCGCAGCGATACCCTGGCCGACCGCTCGGTGATCGTGCTCAACAAAACCAGCACCCTCCGCCTGGCCGAAGGCTACAACCGCCGCGAACGCCGTATGCGCCTTTCCGGCGAGGCGCGTTTTGCGGTACAGCCCGACAAGGAAAAACCCTTCATAGTAGAAGTAGAAGCCCTGGAAGTGCGCGTGGTGGGCACCGAATTCACCGTCGATGCCTTGAGCACACCCGGCGCCACCACGGTGACCGTTGCCTCGGGTATCGTCGAACTCCGGGCCGGCGGCCAAACGCTGCGCCTCCTGGCCGGCGAACAAGCGCATTACCTGCAAACCAACGGAACACTGGAAAAAATCGCCCGACCCGACCCCAATGCCGCCGCCTGGTTCGACCTGATCTTTCACTTCGACGCCACGCCCCTGGCCGCGGTAATTCCCAGTCTTGAAAAAGCCTACGGAATCGACATCGTGCTCGAAAACAAGGAATTGGCCAACTGCAAACTGACGGCCGACTATGTGCGCGAAAAACCCGAACGCATCCTCGAACTGATCGCCCTTTCGTTTTCGCTCGACCTGCGCCAGGAGGGCAACCGATACCTGCTCGACGGACCGGCTTGCATGGAATAATCCTACCTTTACGGCTTAATTTCACTCCCTGCCATGTCCGGAAACCGCCCCCCCTTCCCCCGGCTTCTGCTGTTTGCCGCCTGCCTGGCGTTCTTTTTTCCCCAGGTACGCGCTGCTGAAATTCTCGAACGCCGGATCAGCGTTGATTTTCAAGACATTTTATTAAAAAATGCCCTCGAAGAAATCGCCCGGCAGGGCGAGTTTCAATGGTCGTACAATGCCGGCATTCTTCCCAAAGGAAAAATAGTGACGCTCCGCGCCAGTAACTGGACTGTCCGCGAAACGCTGTACGCCTTGCTGGGCGAAGGCTATGAATTCAAATCGAGCGGCAACTACCTCATTTTGAAAAAACGCCGCCAACCCGCCGACGAACTGAGCGGCTACGTGACCGACCCCCAAACCGGCCAGCGCCTCGCCAACGCCACCGTGTACGATCGCCGTACCCTGCGCGCCACCACTACCGACGAAAACGGCTATTACCGACTGAAAAAAACCGGCCGAAAAGCCGAGGTCGTGGTCTCCAAACTGGGTTACCGCGATACCGTCCTGCAAATCGCCTCGAACACCCCGCGTTTTCAGAAAATTGATCTGTCGACCTATACCCCTGCGCATCCAACGACCGACAAATCTCCGTTCTGGGAAACCGCCTACACCCAAACCGAACGGTTTTTCTCCGCCACGCTCGACCGCTGGAATGCCCTCAACGTACCGGATTCGTTGCACCGGCGCTTCCAGGTGTCTTTTTTGCCCTATCTGGGCACCAACCACAGCCTGAGCGGACAGGTAGAAAACGATTATTCGCTCAATATCCTGGCGGGACACTCCCGCAGGGTCCGTATGCTGGAAATCGGCGGCCTGGCCAATTTTACGCACGAATCGGTCGATGGCGTCCAGATCGGCGGTCTGTTCAATTCCGTGCGGGGCGATGTGCGGGGCGTGCAGGTCGGCGGACTCGTCAACCTGACCCGCGACACCCTGATGGGCGTACAAATCGCCGGACTGGTCAACCGGAGCCGAATCAACAGTGAACAGGCCATTCAGGTGGCGGGACTGGTGAATGCCGCCCTCTCGGGAAAAAGCGCCTTGCAGGTTGCCGGTCTGGTCAATACCGCCGACACCGTTCAAGGCGTCCAAATTTCAGGGCTGGTCAATCATGCCCGCAGCGCCAGAGGCGTCCAGGTCGGCCTGTTCAATTCGGCCCGCGAACTGAACGGCCTGCAAATCGGCCTGCTCAACCGGCACGGCCGGCGCTGGATGCCTTTGTTTAACTGGTGAGGATGCGAGGATTTGAAGATTTGAGGATTCGGGGCGGCGAATTTGGGCATACCTTTGCCGCTCAACTTTTTTGCCGTTCGTGAACCTTTCCTTGCTTTTTGCCCGCCGGTACCTGTTTGCCAAACGCAGTACCAACGCCATCAACATCATCACGGGGATTTCCGTGGTGGGCGTGGCCATTGGCACGGCCGCATTGATCCTTGTTTTATCGGTGTTCAACGGGTTTGAAGACCTTTTGTCCAACCTGTTCGGTTATTTCAACCCGGAGATCAAGGTCACACCCGCCAAAGGCAAAACCTTTGCGCCCGACAGCCTGGTTTTGGCCCAAATCAAAGATATACCCGGGGTAGCGGTGTTGAGCGAAACCCTGGAAGAGATCGCCGTTTTTGAATACGAAGGTTCGCAGGTTTCAGGCATCCTGAAAGGCGTCGACGAAGTTTATCCGCGCGTCAACGATATCGATTCGACGCTTCGCGAGGGCGAATTCCGGCTGTTGGGCGGCGATCGCAATTTCGCCGTTTTGGGCGCCGGCATGCGCAACAAACTGAGCGTCAACATCAACAACCCATTGGCCACCCTGACCATTTACATGGCAACCGACGGCAGTTCGGACGAACTCATGCCCGGCAAACCCTTTAAAACCCGGCTGGCCTACCCTGCCGGCACCTTTGCCATTCAGCAGGAGTTCGACAGTGAATACGTGTTGAGCAACCTGCCCTTCGTGCGCGAATTGCTCGCAGCGCCGGAGGGCACGGTGTCGGCCCTCGAAATACGCTGCAAGCCCGGCGCCAATGTGCGGGCGGTAAAAACCGAACTCGCTCAATTGCTCGGCCCCGAGGTGGTGATCAAAGACCGCTACGAACAAAACGAGGCCTTTTTCAAAGTCATGCGCCTCGAAAAATGGATGGGTTATGCCATCACTTCGCTCATGCTCATCCTCATGGCCTTCAACCTCGTGGGCGCCTTGTGGATGATCGTGCTCGACAAGCAAAAAGACATTTCCGTGTTGAAAAGTATGGGCGCCGACGACGGCATTGTCCGGCGTATTTTCCTCGGCGAGGGCCTTCTACTGACCTTTCTGGGCCTTTTTAGCGGCATTGTGCTGGCACTCGGCCTTTATGCCGCACAGAAAACCTGGGGGATCGTCACGATTCCGCAGGGCTTCCTGGTCGACAGTTACCCCATTGCCATGCGCGCTTCCGATTTTCTGCCGGTCATCGCAACGGTGCTGGGTATCGGCCTGCTGGCCTCCCTGGCGCCGGCGGCACGGGCCGCGCGGGTGCCGTCGTTTTTGCGCGAAGAATGATTTTTTGTTGAGGATTCGAGGATGCGAGGATTTGAGGATTTGAGAAAAAGGGTTGTTTTTGCTCTCGGATAGTGTTGCTGCTTGGCGCTTCGACATTCGGTGTTCGACATTCAGTGCTGATATTCGAAGTACTTAATAGCCGGAGGAACACCGAACTCCGAATATCGAAATGATGGGCAGCAACAACCCTTTTTCTCGAATCCTCGCATCCTCAAATCCTCGAATCCTTTCATTGCAACAACGCCGGCGGCCGGGGCGTGCCTTCGAAGAAATAGTCGTAGGGCCGGAAAACCGGGCCGAACACCCGTTCCTGCGTGAGGTAGAAATCGTCGCCCACTTCCGTGAAATAGCGCACCACGTAGGGCTCGTTGGTATAGGTGCTGCGTTTGACGGCCACGGGCCAGAATTTGGCCGTGGTTTCGCTGCCATCGGTGCGTTTCAGGTTGACGATGGCAAAAGGCACCAGGCTCGATACGGAGTCGCGCTGGGCGTTCTGATTCTCAAACGCTTCGGACACCAGGCTTTCAAATTGCAGCAAATAGGCCTCCGGCACACCCTTGCGCAGCGGATTGCGGTTGGCGGGCGTCGTGCTGAAAAAGGGTTTGACCTCGTATTGCGCCTCCCCGACTTTTTCCAGGCGGAACGACTCCTTTTTCTGCTGCGGGTATTCGACCGAAACCGATTGAATCTTTTCCGGCTTTTCGGTGAAAATAGCGCGATCGCGCCACTGGTCCTGTTCCATGAAAAAACGGACGCGAAGTTGCCCTACAAAACCCGGAATATGCGTGACGTAAGGTTGTTCGGAGCCCTCCATCATCATCACCGTGCCGCTTTCGTCGTTGGTGACGCCGCCCACGTAATACTGTTTGAGCCGCTTGTTGTTTTTGCCGTACACTTCCACTTTGATGCCTTCGGCGGCCAGGGTATTGACCATGACGGGCACGGCGGCCTGCGGAGGCACGTAGTACACTTTTACCTGGGTGAGCGTCTGGAGCAGGATTTGGATGGCCGAGGGGCGTGCCCGGTAAGTATTGTTGTATAACCAGACGCCGTCTTTGCGTTCGAGGGTGACGGTGTTGCCGCGGCGATCGGCCAGGAAGATTTTGGCGATGTCTTCGGGATCGGACACGGCAAAATCCATATCCCAGGAAACGCGGCTGCTGTTTTGATTTTTTTTCAACCGGAGCGCATAGAATGCGCCGGCGCCCAACACCAGAAAAAGGGCGACCAATAACCAGGTGCGATTCATACAGTTTGAAGTAGCAGATTTGTGTTGAAAAATAGTGTGATAAACAACACTACAAGGGGCGCAGTTCGGCAGGCGCGGCGGATTAGCAGCGAAAAGAAGGGCAAAAAAACGGCTTTATCGCCACCCGCCCAAATCCTTCGGCAAAACGGAAGAATTTGGACAAAAAAAAGTCTGCCCCGGCATTGCGCGGAGCAGACACATCAAAACAAAACGAAAAACCAACTTTATCTTTTTGTACCCGGGGGGGGTACGGGTGTTCAATTGTTGTTGCGGGTTTTCATGCGCACGGGCAGATCCAGTGTTTTACCCTCGCGCACCAGGGTGAGGTTCAGGGTTTCACCCACCTTCGAACGCCCGACGAGTTCGCGGAGTTCCGCAACGCTCGTCACATTTTTGCCATTAATCCGGGTGATGACGTCTTTCGGTTGCACGCCCGCATTGGCGGCCGAGCCTTCCGGATCGAGGCGCACCACGGCCACACCCTGGGTGTAGTCGAGTTCGAGTTGCTGGGCCACGTTGGTGTCCATCGAAGCGATATCGACGCCCAGATAGGCGCGGCGGTATTCGCCGTATTTGATCAGGTCGTCGGCAATGCGGCGGGCCAGGTTGACCGGGATGGCGAAGGCGTAGCCGGCGAAAGCGCCCGTGGGTGAAGCGATGGCCGAGTTGATACCGATCAGTTCGCCGTTGAGGTTGACCAGCGCGCCGCCCGAGTTGCCGGGGTTGACGGCGGCATCGGTCTGGATAAACGATTCGATACCCGTTGTGCCCTGGATGATATTGATGTCGCGGCTTTTGGCGCTGACGATGCCCGCGGTAACCGTGGAAGTCAGGTCGAAGGGATTGCCTACGGCCAGCACCCATTCGCCCACACGTACGTCGTCGGAATTGCCGATCCGGATAGCGGGCAGGTTTTTGGCGTCAATTTTAATCACAGCCATGTCGGTATCGGCGTCGCGGCCCACGAGGCGGGCTTTAAACTCACGGTTATCGTGCAGGGTCACGAGGAATTCGTCGGCGAAATCGACCACGTGGTTGTTGGTCATGATATAGCCGTCGTCGGTATAGATCACACCGGAGCCGGTGCCCGAGCGGGGCTGGGCAAAATTTTCGCCGAAAAAGAGACTCCATGGATTGGCGCGTTGACGCTGGAGGGCTGATTGCCGGCTTTCGGTGGCTTTAATATGTACTACGGCCGACATGGAATTATCGGCGGCTTTGGTAAAATCGAACGGCGGAGGCGCGCCCTGGTAGCTCACTTGTCGGGCCAGGGTAGTTGTGGTAGCGGAGATGTCGGAAGGGTTGGCCGGGGATTGAACCAGCCAATACAAAGCGCCGAAGGTGGCTGCTCCACCCAGGGCGCCGGCAAGCAACGTTGACCAGAATTTATTCGCCATTGTGGTAAAAACTTAGGTTGAAAGGTTTGAGTAACTTTGCTTTGAAAGGGATGCGAGATAAACGCGTCAAAAAATCATTTGCTGCGCTTGTTCAATATTTTAACGCCTCATTAACCATCCTTATCTTCCGCCCCGGTGTCCAGTTTTTTCCGCGCAAATCAC
>JAEUUU010000029.1 GCA_016787345.1 Saprospiraceae bacterium
CGTAGAATTCGAGGTGGTCGGTGCCGTTGATGGGAAAGGAGTCGGTCGGGGCAGCAGTGGGTTTGGATTCAGTCAGGACTTGCATATTGACGATTGGTTCGATTGATTCGATTGTTTCGATTAGGTCGATTGGAAGAGAATAAAACTGATCGCAAAATTAATCTAATTCGAGAATCGCTCATTGTTCGACAGGGCTTGTAGCGCGATGCGCAAGACAATCTTGTTTGTTCTTGGTATTCAAGCAAAAGAAACAAGAGCCCAACCACAAAGCAATTTTCGTCAAGAATGAACTCACAATCCCGATTGGCCGATCCAATCGACCTAATCGAATCAATCGAAACAGTCGAACCAATCGAATCAATCAATACGTGGCTTTCAGCGTCAGGCTCAGTTGCGCTTCCGTGTTGTCGACGGTGGTATTGCGCAGCCATAGCACGACGTCGAGGCTGAAACGGTCGGCCGAGACGAAACGTTTGGCGTCGGCGAGGGAGGGGATGAGGGGCAGGCGGTTGCCGGGATCGAGCGGTACGGGCTGTCGGTACGCGATTTCGACGTAGTCGGTCGGGTCGCTTTCGTGGTAAATGCGCACGGAAACCTGATCGACGAAGGAAAAATCGGCGTCGCCGAATACTCCGTTCAGTTCGGCCTGGGCCGTCAGCACACCGGTGATGTCGGCATCGGTTTTGCCCTGTTGCTGGAGAGTCGAGAGATAGCGGGAAGGAATATTTTTCAGGTAAAAATGATGGACGTCGAAGCCGCCGATGCCCGCCGGAATGACCAGTTGCTGGTTGTAATTCAGGTCGAAACCAGGGCCGAGGTCGTCGTCTTTTTTGCAACCGGCGAAGCTGAGCAAAATAAGGAGGGCGAATGCGGCAAGGCGTATGTTTTTCATGGCAACAGCACGTTTGAACAACATTGACGCGAAAAACGGCTTCCGGGATGGATGAGCTGCCGTATTTTTTACAAATCAAAAGCCGCGTGCATTCGCCGACGGAACTGCACCACCTCGTAAAACCGCGACAAATCGTGCCGCCAGCCCGGCAAGCGCCCGGGGTCGAACTGGTAGCGCAGGGCTTCGGCGTCGGCAGGCCGGCAATGATAGGCTGCCACCAGCAACAGGGCCCGGTGGTGTTCTTGTGGATAGGTAAAATCGGGCAGCCGGGCAGCAAATGCTTCCAGCAGGGCATACGACCAGGGACGGGTAAATTCGAGCAGCGCCCTGACTTCGGGCGCGGCAGCTTGCACGAGGGAATTCCGGTGACCCAGCAGGCGCACAAGCAAATCGTCGCGCTCCGCATCGGGCAAGCTTTGCAACAGCATCAGCAACGCCTCGCCGTCCCACAAGGACGATTCGGCTGTTCGGGCCCTGAATCGCAACAGTGCAGACTGCCATTCGGTGCCGCCATAACGCACGGCGCCGTATACCAGATTGCGGAACAAAGGCTGCATGGCCTTTTCTCCTTCCATTATTTGCAGCATTTGTTCCGGTGAGGAGGGGAGGATATCCACCGGCGGCAAGCTGCTGAGCAGGAATGCCGTGGCGGACATGCGCCAGTTTTTGACCTCGTTTTCGGGCAACAGCGCAACCAGCGTACCCACCGGCGCCTCACCGATTTCCGGCAGCTGTTTTTTCAAAAAGGGTTCCGGCGCTTCGGCATCGAATATTCCGGCCAGCCGTTCGCGGAAAAAAGCGGTCCACACCGACCGTTGTCGGCTCTCGGGTATTTGCAGCAACAATTCCAGTGCGGCGAGGCGCGGCTCACGCCGTTTGTCGTTGAGCAGTATTTTTTCCAAAAAATCTTCATCCAGCGGTCCAAGCCGCGTTTGCAAGGCCTGCAACAGCCGCACTTTGTGTTCGGGTTTTTCACCTTTCCAGCTTTTTTCCAGCAATGCAAGCGCCAGTATTGGGTTGCGGGCACGGGTGTCGAGCAGCCAGCGCAGCCGGTCGGCAAACCGGCCATTCCACCATATTTGTTCGGGTTGCTCATACAAGGGGCGCCAGTGTGGATGCTGAGCGGCCAGCCATTCGCCCAGCGGGGATAACAGGGCTTTGATTTTGGCAAAAAAAGCCGAATCCTGCACACTGCGATCGAGTAACAAAGGCAAGTACTCCGGCGGTAACCGAAAGTTGCGGTGCTGGAGCAAGGCGAGCAACTCATCGAGTGCCGGACCGTGGTCGCCCGTCAGGATTCGCTCAAAAAACTTTCCGGTTACAGTCGGCGCAGGGGCGTTTTCGGGGGGGGGCGCGGGTTCAACAGCGGGCACGGGCGTCAAGAGGGCGCCGGCTTTGTGTTGCACGGCGGCCATGGCCAGCAGATCGAGTACGAGGCGCGCGGGCTCGACTTCTGTGGGCAGGCCCCAGCCGTGGGCTCGTGCCAACAGCTCGGCGGGCAGCGGGGCCCGTGCCGTGCCCAGCAAGGCCGTTCGGACCAACAGATTCCGTTCGCGGGTATTCACCGGGCGAAAATCGTTTCTTTTTGCCGTCTCGCAAAGCGTTAGAAACGAATCACATAACCGCCTGCTACCCTTTTGATCGAATAAGTGCCGGCCGGAAGAATGGTTTGTTGCAAGCCCGGAACCGCCTGAAGGACATTTTCTGGCAAAACGTAAGCGACGGGCAAAGGGAACAACCAATGACTGAAAAATGCGCGGGCAGTGCAGGGCAGCATGCCATCATGGGGAAAGAAAATGGACAAACAACCATTTTCACCGGCACTCAATTCGCCGGTGACCACCGGGCAGCGGCGGTGTAAAGGACGGGAGGAATTGACGTTGGGTTGAATACGACAGATGCCGATGTTGACACAATCCCCGTCGCGGTTTCGGGTGCCGAATTCTATGTCGGCGAGAATGGTAGAAGAGGTAAAAGGGATTTGGGCGTGGCGGGTAACCACATCGGATTCGAGATGCGCAATCATAGTGTTGTGTAGTGTTAGCGATAAGAAATCAGCGCTTGTCCGGGCGAACACAGACAAACGAAGGGTATTAAACGCGGCATTCACCGCTGAAAAATGCGAGACGAAAAAGCGTGGGAAGATTACTCGCAGCGCGGGAGAGGGGGGAAGTGAGACGCTGCTGGGCTTGCCGTGAAAAGATTAAACGATTGTTCAGAAATCATGCCTGGCGACAAGAAAGGGGGGAGACGGCAACCAGTCATTTACTGTGATGCAAATAAAGGGCCAGCTTTGGAGAGGGGGCAAACAGATGTCACAGAAAAGCGGAATCGGGAACTTTCCGCCGCTGTTCCGGATTTTTTAAAAACTCTGCCGCGGCAGCGTACTTTTGCGCGCTTTTGTTTTTGAGGGTTTGAGGATACGAGGATTCGAGGATGCGAGGATGCGAGGATTTGAAAAAAGGGTTGTTTCTGCTCTCGGATCGGGTTTTAGGTTTTAGGTTTTGGGTTTTGGAGAAAAGGGTTGTTCCTGCTCTCGAATCGGGTTTTGGGTTTTCAGGGGAAATGTCTCAATCTGTTGATTTTCAAACCATCGCTCATCGTTCATCACTCATCACTCATCGCTCATCGCTCATCGCTCATCACTCATCACTCCCTTTTATGTCTGGTAAAAAACGATATCTCGTCACGGCTGCCTTGCCGTATGCCAACGGCCCTCTTCATATCGGCCACTTGGCCGGCGCTTATTTGCCGGCTGATATTTACGTGCGTTATCTCCGCCTGATGAGCAAAGACGTGGTGTTTGTATGTGGTTCCGACGAGCACGGCGCCGCTATCACGGTGCGGGCCCGCAAAGAAGGGGTGACGCCGCGCGAGATTGTGGACAAATACCATGCGCTCATTCGCGATACGTTTGAAAAAATCGGCATTGCTTTCGATATTTATCACCGAACCAGCGAGCAATTGCACCACGAGACTTCGCAGGATTTTTTTCGTAAATTACTCGAAAACAACCAGTTTTCTGAAGAGGTCACGGAACAGTATTACGATGAAGTAGCCGGCCAGTTTCTCGCCGACCGCTACATCATCGGTACCTGCCCCGTGTGTGCCAACCCCGATGCGTATGGGGATCAGTGCGAAAAATGCGGTTCCTCGCTCAGTCCGACCGATCTGATCAGCCCACGCTCCACGCTCAGTGGCTCCGCTCCCGTAAAACGCCCCACCAAACACTGGTTTCTCCGTCTCGACCGCCACGAAAACTGGCTGCGGGAGTGGATCAATACGGGTGTGGCCGACGGGCATCAGTTGCACAATCCGGCCGACTGGAAAAATCACGTGCTCGGCCAGTGCAACAGTTGGCTCGACCAGGGATTGCACCCCCGCGCCATGACCCGCGACCTCGACTGGGGAGTCGACGTGCCCCAGGAAATACCCGATTCCGCCGGTAAAAAACTCTACGTCTGGCTAGATGCACCCATCGGCTACATTTCCGCGACCAAACAATGGGCCATCGATCATGGTAAAAAGTGGGAGCCCTACTGGAAAGCCGACGATACCGCGCTGATTCATTTTATCGGCAAAGACAATATCGTATTTCATTGCCTGATCTTCCCGGCCATCCTGAAAGCGCACGGCGATTTCATCCTGCCGGTCAATGTGCCGGCCAACCAGTTCGTCAACCTCGAAGGTCGGAAGATTTCCACCTCGAAAAACTGGGCGGTGTGGGTGCATGAATACGTTGCCGACTTCCCTGGCCAGGAAGACGCGCTGCGTTACAACATGATCAAAAAAATGCCCGAGCAGGGCGATTCGGAGTTTACCTGGAAAGGATTTCAGGAAACGACCAACAACGAACTGGTGAACAACCTCGCCAACTTCGTCAATCGCGTGCTCGTGCTCACCAACAACTACTACGGCGGCTTTGTGCCGGCCGTGGATGCCAACCACGAATTCAAAAGCGGCTGGGACATTGACAAAACGGGTGTGTACGACGAGGAACTGCACATTCTGCACGAAAAGCTGGAAGCGCTGGGCAGCGAGATCGAGCGGTTCAATTTCCGGGAGGCGCTGCGTATTCTGATGGAGATTTCAGCCGCCGGCAATGCCCTGCTTCAGTTCAACGAACCCTGGAAAATGGTCAAGGTCGATCCGGAACAGGTCAAGGTGGTGATCAACCTGGGTCTCCAGTTCGTAGCGGCGCTTTCGGTTGCCTGCCAGCCGTTTATGCCCTTCACGTCCAAACGCCTGCGCGGACTCATCAACCTCAACGCGCTCGACGAAACACGCGGTGAGCTGCTGTTCATCCTCAACGACCTGGCCGAGGGCAACCCCGTTTTGCCCACCGGACATGCTATCGGCGCGGCCGAACACTTGTTCTCCCGTATCCCCGACGAAGTGATTGCCGCCCAGATCGCCAAACTCGAAGCCACCGACACGGCTGCTGCAAACACAACCACCACCAACACACCCGCTGCTACCATGTACGCTCCGCTTGCCCCCACGATTACCTACGACGATTTTGCCAAACTCGACATCCGCACCGGTACCATCCTGACGGCGGAAAAAATGGAAAAATCCAAAAAACTACTCCGCCTCAACGTCGATCTGGGTTTCGAAACCCGTACGATCCTGTCGGGCATCGCCGAACATTTCACACCCGAGGATGTGGTAGGCCGCCAGGTGGTGGTATTGGCCAACCTCGCCCCCCGCGTCATGATGGGCGTGGAATCGCAGGGCATGATCCTGATGGCCGAAAACGCCGAGGGAAAACTGAGCTTTGTGCGCCCGGAGGAAGGGTGGGGGAATGGGTTTGGGGTGAAGTGAGGAATGGGTGAGAAATTGGTGAATTGGTTATTTGGTGAATTGGTTAGAAAAGGGTCGTTTCTTCCCTCATTTCAGGGATTTTATGGTGCAAGTACACAAGCCCCGAGATCAGCAATGACCCTTTTCTAACCAATTCACCAAATAACCAATTCACCAATTCCTCACAGCCGGGGGCAGCAATTCGAGGAAATTCCGACTACTAATCACAGTTACTTTCGGAAAGGAAATTGATGCTAGAATGTTGAAGTGGGCATCGTCGCTAACGATAAAATCAGCGTTGCCGGCGATGGCACAATCTACAAATTTATTGTCGTCGTGATCGGCGGTGATTAAATGCCAGTAGAAAAATTTTTGAACCTTGATCAGGTTTGGCAGGATTTCAAGCACATCCATTGCCAATTGCGCAACTTCTTTGTTGGCTTTTCTTTTAAAGACTTCTTCGTATTCGAGCAATATGTCGGAGCTTACACATAATTCATAAGCACCCTCCAGCAATTTGGTAAAAATCAAATGAGTGTTGGAGGAGCGAGGAAGGGCAGGAAGTAAAACATTCGTATCCAGAACAACTCTCACTTGTTCGATTGTTTTTGGGCTGCATAGGGCGTTCTTTCATGGCCTTTTTGCCATTCTTCCATCGCGCCTTCTGATAGATCAAGGTGGTTGATAGCCTTCTGCAGGCGGCGGTAACGAAACTCAATCAGTATCCGGCGCAGTTCTGCAAGCTCCTCTGGCGACAAGTCGGCAGCGAACAATTGGAGAATCTCTAACTGAGCATTATTTAAAGCAGCGCTCATGACAAAAATTTGTACAAAATTAGGAAAAAAAAGGTTCCTGGCAACGTTTTCCATAGGTGAATTGGTATTAGGTGGGTGAATTGGTTATTTGGTGAATTGGTTATAAAAGGGTCATTGCTGATCTCAGGGCTTGTGTACTTGCACCATAAAATCCCTGAAATGAGGGAATAAACTACCCTTTCATAACCAATTCACCAAATAACCAATTCACCCAATAACCAATTCACCAATACTTCATCTCACGATTTTGAACGCGAAATGTCCATTGCCCGTGGCCATCCAGGTGCGCACCCAAATGGGCAGCAACTGTTCGGTGCCGCGGG
>JAEUUU010000067.1 GCA_016787345.1 Saprospiraceae bacterium
GATGGCGGCGTTGTTGATCCCGATAAATTTTTCCATCGGAGTGCTCAAAAACGTAACCGATTGCACGGGCGGTACGCCGCTGAATGTCGGTACACCGCCACAGCTGGTACCCGGATTGCCGTCGATCTGGTCGGCGTTGTAAGCGTAAAACATGTTCAGAGCCGGGTTGCAGCCATAAAAATCATCGGAGTAACAGCCCAGATCCGGATCGACAAAAAAGCCGACAAAACAGGAGTCCAGGGCTTCAAATCCGCGGTAAATGGTTTTATGTGCAGTAAACAGGGTGTTGCTGATCGGCGACTGGCCGGGGCAGTTAAAAGCCCAGGCCGTGAGCTGCACTTCCATGTTCATCCCCGAAGCGCCGGAAATGCCGTGCGGGGCGCCTGCGCCTTCGTCGTTGAACACACACCAGGCAAATTCATCGGCGACAAAAGGCGGGATACCCCGGAGCGACACGGCCGGGTAATCGCCGTTGAGCGGGTCATACAAACCGTTAGAATTGAAGTCGTAAAAACCCGCCAGCGACTGGGCCGTGAAAGGCAGGTCGAAGCCCCAGACCTGGGAGAAATAGGCATTGCCTTCGCCAGGCCAGCCCATGATAGAAGGAAACTGTGCAATCGCAGCAGCCGGATCGCCCTGTAAAGAAGGCAAAGCCGCCAGAAAGGCCGTCACATCAGCGCCTTTTACTTTAAATATACGATCCCAGTTGGCGCAAGTGTTTGCCTCGGAAGTACCCGTGACCGGGTCGAGCGGACCGGGCCAGAAGTCGGTTTTGTTGTTGAAGCGATAGTGTGCCGCCGCTATTTTCAGGTTGCCGCCCGGATCAACCCCGCCGATCCACAGACCGGCTGAATAAATCGTGGAAGGATCATTGCCGCCCGGCGTCGGGTTGGGGATGAACTGGCCGTCGTTCAGATCCCAAAACAGGTCGCCGCCGTTCAGCAGGCGGGCTTTGATGTTGTTGCCCTGAATATCGAGTTGGGCATTGGGCGTGCCGCAAGCCTGGGCATCGAGGCGGAGGCCCATCGCCAATAGCAAAAGACAGGTAATGAATGATTTGGTCATGTGAAAAGATTAAGTGGTGATGAAATAATAGTCTGAAAACAAATAAGCGAGGCATTGTTTAAACCACAAGATAAGATTGAGCCAACGGTATAATTTACCTTATAAATCAGGTTTCCGAATGAGCCGGCGTATTTGCCAAAAAAGGCTTTCCTGCAATTCCTTGCCCCGGCATCGGGTGAATGCTCCTATTTTAGCCGTCGAAATCTGTTCGTCACATACCGCCAACTTTATCCATGACTTTCGAACGCCGTACCCCCCAAGCATTCCCCATTCGCAACATCATCCTGCTGGCCGTCGTCGTGCTGGCTTTTTTTGTTTTTTTATTAAAAAGCATGCAAAAGCCTCAGCCGGACAACAACAACACCATGCCGGCCCCGGAACTGGAAAAAAAGGACAGCTCGGGCCTCCGTCCGTACGAATGGTTCTATGCCATGCGCGATTACCCGCGTTACCAGCCGGACGTAGACGCTTTTGTACGGGCCATGTATTCGGCTAAAAACGGTGCCTGGCAACGCAGCGGACTCCCCGGTTTCAACACCGCCTGGACGCTTGAAGGCCCCGGCAATATCGGCGCGCGGATCAACTGCATCAAAGTACAACCCACCAATCCCAACATCATTTACCTGGGGTACTCCGGCGGCGGCGCCTGGAAAACCACCAACGGCGGCCAAACCTGGTCGCCCCTGATCGACGATCAGGTTTTCCTTTCCGTCGGCGATATCGAACTCGACCCGCAAAACCCCGAGCTCGTCTACCTGGGCAAAGGCGACCCCAACATCAGCGGCTATCCCTTTATCGGCGACGGCCTCTGGAAAAGCGCCGACGGCGGCCAAAACTGGCAATCGCTGGGGCTGGAAAATACGCGCATTATCACAAAAATCATCGTCCACCCCGACAACCCCAATATCCTGATCGTGGGCGCTATGGGCCTGCCCTTTGCCCGCGACCCCCACCGCGGCGTGTTCCGCAGTACCGACGGCGGCCAATCGTGGCAACAAACCCTGTTCATCGCCGACTCGGTGGGCGTGATCGACATGGTGCAGTCGCCCGACAATCCGGAGGTCCTGTTCGCCGCCAGTTGGGACCGCATTCGCAACAACTCGGAAAGTATCGTCTCCGGCCCCAACGCCCGCATCTGGCGCAGCACCGACGGCGGACAAACATGGGCCCCGCTCGCCGGCGGACTGCCGGAAACCGACATGAGCCGCCCCGGACTGGCCATCGACCCGACCGACGGCGATCACGTCTTTGCCTGCTTTGCCGACGCCGGCCTCCAGTTTGGCGGGCTGTACGAGTCAACCGACGGCGGCGATACCTGGACGCAGTTGCCGGGCACGGGAATCGATCCCGGTTTCCAGGGCGGCTTTGCCTGGTATTTTGGCAAAGTTCGCATCAACCCCTTCAACCCCCAGGAAATCTGGATACTCGGTGTGTTTTCCATGCGCTCGCTCGACGGCGGACAAACATGGGACTACGCCAACGCCTTCGAAACCCACGCCGATCACCACGACCTTGCTTTTCTGAGCGCCCAAACCGCACTGCTGGCCACCGACGGCGGACTATACCGCACCGACGGCGAAGGACTGGGCTGGTACAAAGGAGAAGATATTCCGACCACACAATTCTATCGCGTCGCCGCCAACCCACACCAACCCGAATACTACTACGGCGGTGCGCAAGACAACGGTACCATCGCCGGCAATGCGCAGAATCTGGATAACTGGTTCTCCATTTACGGCGCCGACGGCTTCCTGCCGGTTTTCCACCCCTTCGACCCCAATATTTTTTACTGCGAATGGCAAAACGGCGGCATTGTAGGCACAACCGACGGCGGTTTCCCGCAGGATGCCGTCGAAGGAATCGCACCCGAAGACCGCCGGCACTGGGACATGCCCTACCTGATGAGCCCGCACAATCCCGACATTATGTGGACCGGCACCTTCCGCGTCTATCAGGGCTTCGGGCACCTGCCCATCTGGACGCCCGTGAGCGACGACCTGACCGAAGGCATCCCCAACCGCTTTCATACCATCAGCACGCTGGATGAGAGTCCGGTTTTCCAAAACCTGCTCTACGTGGGCACCAACGACGGCAAAGTGTGGCGCGGCGACATGAACAACCAGCAATGGACCGATATTTCCGCCGGATTGCCCGACCGCTACGTGTCCTGCGTCAAAGGCTCGCCCAGTGTCGGCAACCGGGTCTTTGTGTGCCAAACCGGTTATCGCGACAACGATTTTACCGCGCGTATCCACCGTTCCGACAACCTCGGCAACACCTGGACGCCCATCGCCGGCGACCTGCCCGACCTGGCCATCAACGACCTGGTCGTATTACCCGGTCATCAGGACTCTATCCTTTTTGTGGGCACCGACGGCGGCGTGTACGGCACCCTCGACGGCGGGCAACACTGGGAGCGCCTGGGCGCCGGCTTCCCCTTCGCGCCGGTGTACGACCTGGCGCTCAATGAAGAAGTGAATACCCTCATCGCCGGCACCCACGCCCGGAGTATCCTGTCGTTCCCGATCGACTCGCTGCAAAACAACAATCAGTCGTCGACCTTCGATCCGAACGGTCTCCGGGGGCCCAGGTTGAGCGTGTCCCCTACCCTTTCGGGCGGCGGCGAAGTGCACATCAATGTGGAGAACCTGAACCTGCGCCAGCAAACTGAAATTGTGGTACTCGATCTCTCGGGTCGGCCGGTATTCCAGTCGCCCATGGGCCATCAAAGCCACGCCGTCAAAACACTCGACAGCAGCCAACTCCCGCCCGGCGTGTATGTAGCTTTTGCCCGAACGAACGGCAAATTGTGGGGCGGACAAAAATTTGTGGTGACCAAAGGGTAAACGAACAGCACACTATTTCTCCAGCGCTTCAAAAATCTCCTCGATCTCGTCGAACGACTTGACACCCACCTGCTGCTCCTCTCCTCCGCGCAGCAAAATGCCGGCGGGTTGCCAGTCGGCCAGCAGCGCAGGCAGGGTTTCCGGCGGCACGGACAGTTGTAACAGGGCAGGAAATTGCGCCGTCAGGGTTTTCCAGGCAGCCGCGTCTTCATCTTTCGGCGCATTGGGGAAATGCAGCACAAACCACCTGACCCAGGGCGCCGCCTGCCGCATGATCGGCCCGACGGCTTCCGGTCCGGCGGCAGCGTCCAGTTCGAGTAAAACCGTTTTCCCCTCCAATACGGGCAATTGGGGTAAATACCCGGCGCCATGCAGCAGCACGGCATCCAATCCGTAAAATTCGAGGGCCTCCCGCACGGTTTCAGCATCGGCTCGGCTGAATTCGCCGGCAATCCCGGGGCCTTCCACCCATTCCCGCATGGCTTTCATGTAAATCGGATCGAGATAGCCGGGGGTGCCGGCTTCGAGGTTAAAACCCAGAAAATCAACCTCCCGAGCGGCGAAATAACGGGCATCGGTGAGGTTGGTAATGGTGGAGGCAAATAGGAGCATGGCTGGCAGGATGATGAAGGGCAAAGGTATACATGAAAAACCTACCGGTGTTGCGTCCCTGACGGGACGGTTTGCAACGCTACGCATTTACGCCATCAAATAATCCGGGCTTAATCGCCTGTAAAGGCTCCGTCCCGTCAGGGACGCAACATCGGTAGCAAAAACGTCCCGCTGGCCCCCGCCCCATAGGGGCGAAACATCGGTAATGATTTGTGTAACCGCCGGCGCTACAGAAATCCGTAATTTTGCGACCTATGTCACGACAACGCACCCTCCTCTGGATCACTCTTCTGCTGGCCGTCGCATTTGTCGGCTGGAAATTATACGACAACAAAAAACGCCTGGCCGCCGAAACGGAATTATCAAAAATTATCCGTGCGCACGTACCGGTAGAAGTCACCACACCCGCCCGCGAGGCAGTGTCGGCCACCCTCGAAGCCGACGGGATCTTTCTGCCCGCCAAGGAAATGTTCGTCATTTCCGAAACTCAGGGGCGTGTGTTATCGGTCAATAAAAACAAGGGCGACTGGTTCGACGAAGGCGAACTGATCGCCAAGATCGACGACGAATTGCTGCGCGCCGAACTGGAAGTCACGCAGGCCAATCTCGCCAAATTGCGCACCGACCGCGAACGCCTCGGCCGCCTGATCGAGGGCGAAGCAGCGCCCAAAAACAAGGCCGAAGACCTCGACCTCGCCATCCAGGCAGCCGAAGCCAGGGAAAAAGTGCTCAAAAAACAAATCGCCAACACCAGTATCCGCGCCCCGATGAGCGGCGTCATGGGCTTCCGGATCATCGAACGCGGCAGCGTAATCGGGCCGGGCATCCAGATTGCCCAAATGACCAACCTGGAACGGCTCTATCTTATGGTAAAAGTCACCGAGCGCGATATTCTGGGCGTGCAAAAAGGCCAGCCGGTCGAAGTGCGCGTCGATATACTGCCGGGTGTTGCCCTGCAAGGTCGTGTGACCAATGTTGGTTTGCGCGCCGACAATACGTTCAACTACGACGTCGAGATCGAAGTGCCCAATCCGAAGGGCAATCCCCTGCGCGGCGGCATGCATGCCAAAGCCAAATTCAATTCGGCTACCCGCCATGAAGGACTGACCCTGCCGCGCCGCGCTATTGCCGGGAGTTTGCAGGACCCCAAGGTGTATGTGATCGTACAAGATTCACTCGCAGCCCTCCGGCCGGTAAGCCTGGGCGCCACCCTGGGCGATCGCGTGGAAGTCATCCAGGGGCTCAGCGAAAGCGACCAGGTCGTGCTCACGGGCCAGATCAATCTCGTCGACGGGGCCCGGGTGGAGGTGGTGAAAATTCACCTCGCGGGCGAATAATTACCGGTAACAGTGTTTTAAGAAGCTGCATCGAGCGCCTTTTCCAGATCGTCGATCAGGTCGTCCGCATCTTCCACCCCGACGCTGAGCCGGATCAGCGAATCAGTGAGGCCAACTTTGAGGCGTTCTTCGCGCGGGATACTGGCGTGGGTCATGCTGGCCGGGTGGCCGATGAGCGATTCCACGCCCCCCAGCGACTCGGCCAGGGAGAACAACCGTGTGCTGCTGAGTACCTGACGGGCATTTTCCTCGGTATTGTTGTGCAGATCGAACGAGACCATGGCGCCGAACATGCGCATCTGGCGTTTGGCGACCTCGTGGTTGGGGTGCTGGGCAAAACCCGGCCAGTACACTTTCGACACTTTGGGGTGCGTCAGCAAATACTGTGCGATGGCCGAGGCGTTTTCGCAAGCCCGTTGAACCCGCAGGTGCAGGGTTTTGATACCCCGAAGGATCAGGAAGCAATCCTGCGGACCCGGTACGGCCCCGGTGGCGTTTTGAATAAAATGGAGGCGCTGAGCCAGTTCGGCGTCTTTCACGATCAGGCAGCCATGCACCACGTCGGAGTGCCCGCCGATGTATTTGGTGGCGGAATGCAGCACGATATCGGCGCCCAGGTCGAGCGGGTTTTGCAGATAAGGCGAGGCAAAAGTATTGTCGACGCAGACCATGATGCCGCGTTCGCGGGCGATGGCGCACAGCGCGGCGATGTCGACAATGCTGAGCATTGGATTGGTCGGCGTTTCGATCCAGATCAGTTTGGTTGCCGGGCCGATTTGCGCCGCGACCTTGCTCGCGTCGGTCATATCGATAAAGCGGCTTTTCAGTCCCCACTGACCGTACACCCGCACCATCTGGCGGTAGGTACCGCCGTAGAGGTCGTTGACAGCCAGCACTTCGTCGCCCGAGGAAAGCAGTTTCATCACGGCGTCCTGGGCGGCCAGGCCCGATGCGAAACAGATGGCATCCAGGCCATTTTCGAGTGCCGCCAGGTTTTTTTCCAGCGCCGAGCGGGTCGGGTTTTGGGTGCGGGCGTACTCAAAACCCTTGTGGTCGCCGGGCGCGGCTTGTACATAGGTGGAGGTCTGGAAAATCGGCGTCATAATCGCGCCGGTGGAGGGGTCCGGTTCGATGCCGGCGTGGATGACTTTCGTGGCAAATTTCATTACGCGTAACAGTTGAATGGTCGTGCGGGGGTGCAAAGGTAGGAAGCGGGAAGCAATAGGTGTAGGAGCGGGCGGGAATTCGGTTTTCGGGGCGGGAACAGTGTGCGCTGTGCGGATGCGGGGGATCGTGATTTTGCGAATGGAATCGCAAAAAAAGCGTTGTTTTTGCGATTCTATTTGCAAAATATACGGTTATGATTAGCCCCATTGTGAAGATTGAGCGCGTTGATCAATACCCAACCCAATACCCCCCACACAATTTCCCCATCCTTTTACCTTTGCACCCAAAAAAACACCATGCGCTCCATCCATATTTTATGCGCCTGCTTTCTGATGGCCGGCCTTTGGGCTTGCAAGGGCAAAGGGCAGGCCGGCAGCAATACCGCTCAGACCCAGGACACAGTCGCGACGGAACCCAAAACAACCGGCGTCACCGGCGCCGGGGTCACTGAGCCGGATTCCATCATCGTATGGATCAATAATGAAGAGTTTTTCAATCTGGTTGGCGACGGCAGCAAGGTGCAACTGTGCGACGTCTCGGTGCCCAAAGAATTTCACTGGCTGCACATGGGGCAGGCCCGCAACGTGCCGTTCCCTTCTGATGATTTCGACGAAAAAATCCGTATTTTCAGCAAAAACGCCCCGGTTTTCCTCTATTGCCCCAGCGGCATACGCAGCGGCGACGCCGCCAAACGGATGAAAGAACTGGGTTACAAACGCATCTACGTGCTGGAATACGGCCTGCGCTCCTGGCATAAGGCCCTCTACCGGACACCGCCCGATATGGTGCCGCCGGAGCACCGCCGGACCCCTCCTGTCCCTACCAAATAAGCGCTTATTTCTTGCGGTCCAAAACGTCTTTGACCGCCCAGAGCACGTCTTTTTTGCCCAACCCGTACTTGTCGAGCAGCTCGGCGGGTTTGCCACTCTCACCGAAAGAATCGTTGACGCCGACGTACTCCATCGGCGTGGGCAGTTTGTGGGCCAGCAGGTTGGCGATGGCGTCGCCCAGGCCGCCGGCGCGCTGGTGTTCTTCGGCCACCACCACGGCGCGGGTTTTAGACACGGAATCGAGAATGGCCTCCTCGTCGAGGGGTTTGATCGTGTGGATATTGATCACTTCGCACGATACGCCCTGAGCGGCCAGTTCCTTGGCGGCTTCGATACAGGTCCAGACGAGGTGCCCCGTAGCGAAGATGCTGACGTCTTTGCCCGAGGCCAGGTGCAGCGCCTTTCCGATCCTGAATTTTTGATCTTCCGGCGTAAATACCGGCCATGCCGGCCGGCCGAAGCGCAGGTAAACGGGCCCGTGGTGCTCGGCAATGGCGATCGTGGCAGCTTTGGTCTGGTTGTAGTCGCAGGGATTGATCACGACCATACCCGGCAACATGCGCATGAGGCCGATGTCTTCGAGTATCTGGTGCGTGGCGCCGTCTTCACCCAGGGTGACGCCGGCGTGCGAGGCGCAGATTTTGACGTTTTTGTGCGAGTAGGCGATGCTTTGGCGAATCTGGTCGTACACGCGGCCCGTGCTGAAATTGGCGAAGGTGCCGGTGTACGGAATTTTGCCGCCCGTGGCAAGACCGGCAGCGATGCCCATCATATTAGCTTCGGCAATACCGATCTGGAAAAAGCGCTCGGGAAACTCCTTCTGAAAATGCTGCATTTGCAGCGATTCCATCAGGTCGGCGGTGAGGCCCACGACTTTGGGGTTCTGGCGGCCCAGTTCGAGCAGGCCCTGGCCGAATCCTTCGCGGGTGGCTCTATTGGAAGTGGAAGTAATATCGTTGATTTTCATATCAATATGCGGCGCGAGAGAATGTGCTAATGTGCTAATGGGGGAATGTGCTAATGGGGGAATGGGTTAAAAGTCGCCGAGGCGGGTGACGGGCAATTGGGCCATGGCCTGTTCAAATTGTTCGGCGTTGGGCGCTTTTCCGTGCCATTTGTGGGTGCCGGCCATAAAATCGACGCCGTGTCCCATATCGGTTTTCATCAGCACTACGACCGGCTTGCCTTTGCCGCAGCGGCGCTTGGCTTTGCGCAGCATGGCGATCACGGCTTCCAGGTCGTTGCCTTTTTCGAGCACGAGCACGTCCCAGCCGAAAGCTTTCCATTTGGCCGGCAGGTTGCCCAGGGCCATAACCTGCTCCACCGGGCCATCGATCTGCTGACCATTCCAGTCGACGGTGACCACGAGGTTGTCCACTTTGAGGTGGGCGGCCGACAGGATGGCTTCCCAGCATTGCCCTTCTTCCAGTTCGCCGTCGCCGGTGAGGGCAAACACCCAGCGTTTGTCGCCGTCGAGGCGTTTGGCGAGTGCTGCGCCGATGGCCACCGAAATGCCCTGACCCAGAGAGCCGGAGGCGATGCGGATGCCCGGCAACCCTTCGTGAGTAGCGGGGTGGCCCTGCAGGCGGGTGTTGAGTTTGCGGAACGTGGCGAGTTCGGCGACGGGGAAATACCCCGTACGGGCCAGTACGCTGTACCAAACCGGCGAAATATGGCCGTTGCTCAGGAAAAACACGTCCTGATTTTTGCCTTCCATACGGAAGGGTTTGGGCGAATGTTTCATCACGGCGCCGTAGAGCGCGACGAAGAATTCCGTGCAGCCCAGCGAACCGCCGGGGTGACCGCTTTGCACGTTGTACACCATACGAACAATGTCGCGGCGGACCTGCGTACAGAGTTCGGTTAGTTGCTGAGTATCAGGCATTTTTTTAAAAAAAGTTGATGAGCGTTGATGAAGGGGTTTATAAGGTTTATAAGCTTGATGAGGGGGAAAAAACGAGAGCATCCACCCTCCTTTTATCAACCTTATAAACCCCATCAACCTTCTCAACTCCTTCATCAACGACGAAGCCGCAAAAGTAGACAATTGCCCGGGAAATCAGGGCCGGGGACCGATCCATCGTTCGATAAACTCCACGAGCAGCCGGACGCCGAAGCCGGTGGCGCTTTTGCTTTGCGCAAATTCGGAATCGCCGAAAGCCGTACCCGCGATATCGAGATGGGCCCAGGCGGGATGGCTGGCTGTAAAATGTTCGATAAACTTGGCTGCGCTGATGCTTTCCGCCACGGGTTTGCCGGTATAGTTCCGCAAATCGGCGACGTCGCTTTTGAGGTCGGCGCCGTATTCGTCCCAGAGGGGCATTCGCCACAGGCGTTCGCCACAGGCTTCGCCGGCGCGTGCGAGGGCGTCGGCCAGATCGTCGTTGGCCGTAAAGAGGCCTGCAGCCTGATAGCCCAGCGCGCGGATGACGCTGCCGGTGAGCGTGGCCAGATCGATCAATACTTCCGGCGATTGTTGCTGGAGCAGCCAGGAGATCGCGTCTGCGAGGATGAGGCGGCCCTCGGCGTCGGTATCAGTTACCTCGATGGTTTTGCCGGCATGGGAATCGACCACGTCGCCCGGTTTGAGGGCGCTGCCGTCGATCATGTTTTCGGCAGCGGGAATCACGCCGAACAGCCGGACGGGCAATTTCAATTGCGCCGCGGCGATAAAGGTACCGACGACAGCTGCCGCGCCGCCCATATCGCTTTTCATCAGGTGCATGTTGGCCGAGGGCTTGAGGCTCACACCGCCGGTATCGAAGGTGACGCCTTTGCCGACCAGACCGATGAGCGGCGTGTTTTTGGCCGCTTTTTTGGGCGAATAATCGAGCACGATCAGTGCGGGTGGGTGCGGACTGCCTTTGCCGACCTGCCAAAGCAACTCCAGCTTTTCGTTGCGGATGGCTTCCTCCTGCAGTACTCTGACGGTAAAACCGGCTTGTTCGCCGGCGGCGCGGACCCATTCTGCCAGTTGAGCGGGAATTTTTTTGTTGCCGGCGGCATTCACGAAGTTGAGGATCGTCAGGGTGGCGCGCGCCAGCGTTTCACCGCGTTGGGCGGCTTTCCGGGATTCGGTCAATACCGCTCCGGGCACGAGAATCGTCAGCGAAGCTTTGTCGGAACCGAACTGCGGCGCGGGTTTGGCCGGATCGGGCGTGCGGTACAAACCCAGATCGTAGAGACCCAGCAACATGCCGGCCACTGCCGCATCGGTCAGGCGGGGTATGTCGGCCGGCGGAAAATGCCGCAGATCGACGCCCAGGTGGAGGGGAAGTTTGCTTTTATTGCGATGACAGAAGCCGCGCAGGGCGTTTTGCAGGTCGGGCGCCGCACTTTTTTTCCCCAGACCCAGCAGGTAAAAGCGCGGGCCGGCCGATTGGGCGTACAGCAAAAGGGTTTCCTTGGCATCGGCCCTGAAATCCTGCTGGAGAGCGCTTGCCAGTTGCCCCGAACGAATAGCCAGGTCGCTGAGTTGATCAGCCAAAGCCTCGTTTTGTAACAGGGGCACCACGATATTGTCGGGCGGGTTGTGTTCCGTAATATGGATGGTCATGTGTTGGGTATCGGTCAAAAATCAATTTTTCGGGTGGGCAAAATAGCGACAAATCCGGAGAGTGCAATTGCCAAAAGTTTGTCAAATAACAGGTCGGAGGTGCCGGACATACGCACCGGCAAAATACTTTGTCACGTACTTTTGCAGCCGACAAAAACCCGGAAACGGCCCTGCGCCTATTGTTTCACCCTTTTCTTTGTCATCCTATGCTGGAACTTTCACCTGTTGACCGCCGTACCGGCCTGACGCGCCAAACTTTCGCAGAGGAATACCTCAAACCCATGAAACCGGTCGTTTTTACCGACCTGACGGCCTCCTGGCCCGCCCGCCAACGATGGACCATCGAGCATTTCAAACAACACTACGGACAGCTGCGCGTACCCGTCGTATCCAACAACTATTCCAAACCGGGCAAAGGATACATGACGCCCGACCGGGTAATTTCATTCAAAGAGTTTCTGGAAATCCTTGAATCCGGCCCCACCGACCTGCGCATTTTCCTCTGGAATATTTTTAAAGCCGCGCCCGAATTGCGCAACGATTTTCGCATACCCGACATCATGGACGGGTTTGTCGACGAAATGCCTTTTATGTTTTTCGGCGGCGAAGGCGCCAAAGTCGCCCTGCACTACGATATCGACATGAGCCATGTGTTTCTCAACCAAATCCATGGCCGCAAACGGGTCGTCTTGTTTGCACCCGACCAAAGCCGCAACCTGTACCACCACCCCTTCACGGTGGCCAGCTACGTCGACCTCAACAACCCGGACTACGACAAATACCCCGCCCTGTCGCGCGCCAAAGGGTACGAAGTGATTATGGAACCCGGCGAGACGATCTTTATGCCCTCCGGCTACTGGCACTACATCGAATACACGGATGGCGGCTACTCCATAGCCCTGCGCTCCTTTGGCTCTATCCCCGACCGCGTTCGCGGGCTGGCCAACATCGCCCGGCACTATGTGGTCGACAAGGGCATGAACCGCCTCATCGGACCCAGCTGGCGCAAAATGAAAGAGCGCATGGCCGAACGCCGGGCCGCCGAAACCATGAATTGATCAATTATCCGATTGTTCTTCCGAAGAATTTTCCTCCGGCGGTATCCGGCGGGTGCTGCGCAACTGCTCGGCTATGTCTTTATTGCTCAAAATGCGCAGCAGCTGCAGCACCACGGTGAGGGAAAAAAGCCCGCCGATAACCCAGTAGAATACATGTTGCCAGTTCATCAAAAAACCGGCAGCCAGCGACCCGCCTATTATATAAATGCTGTGTCCGGCCAGGGTGCCCATGCCGAGCCCGAAAGAAAAGAGGTTGTAGTGAGAAGAGCGGGGCTCAAGTACGCCCTGTTTCATCAAAATAGTGCCCCAGCCGAACCAAAACGGAATCATCGTGGGATTGAGCGCGCGCAAACTGGCGCCGATCAGAAAAGGATGCCAGTCGGGCAAAAAACCGGCCCGACTGGTGTCGGGGTCGGCCTCCGACATTGCCGCCTTAAAACTGCCATAGGCCAGGCCGGCCAGAATAATCACAGAAAGCCACTCGATCACCCGAAACCAGCCCGCCCGGCGGCTGAACCATTCGATGGCGACCAGCGAAACCCGGACGAAAAGCATTTCGACCGTCCAGATACCCGCCGAAAACATAAAAGCCGCCAGCATTCCTTTGGAAAGGCCTACCTCGATGGCGATCAGGTTGAGTACGGCCGGCGGCAGCGTACCCAAAAAACTGACCGAAAGGCCAACCCACCAGACTTTGAATGATTTATTCACGGGAGGATCAATAATCGTGTTGTTCAAGCCATTTGAAGTGCCTGCCCGACTGCCGCAAATGCTGCAAACCCCGCCAGAACGACCAATAAGGCACTTTATGTACTTTGTTGTTGTAAAGGCTGATCTCCGACAGGTGTTTCCAGTGGCGGATTATTTCGGCATAGGCCCGAAACACATGCCATCCGTTGTGAAATATATGCGTCACGCCCGAGCCGCAGCCATTGAACTCGATGATGCTGAAATTGCGCCCTTCGCGCAGATCGTCGACATGGGTGCATTTGACGTCGTAGCGGCCGTAAAAAAACTGTCCGTTGTGGTGGCTGAACCGGTCGAACACTTCCGACAGGCGGTTGTCGATCAGGTGGCTGAGGTTGACGATCTGGGCGCCCCGGTTGCGGCTGCCGGCGTAGGAAAGGTAGTATTCTTCGCCGTCGGGAATGATGTGGTCGAGCGCATGCGCGTGTTTGCGGCACATTTCCTCGAAGCGAAAACGCGCGCGGGGGTGTTCGGCGATCAGTTCGCGCAGGGTTGAAGCGCCGTTGCCGGTCACTTTGGGCGGGTCTTTTTGCACCATGCCGGTCACGCGGCCTTTTTTCTCTTTCGGATGACGCACGTAAAACACTCCGACTTCCATGGGATAAGGGATCAGGTCCTGTGCAAGGTATTCAACCGGGCAGTGCCGGTGGTATTCGAGCAGTTGCTCCGGCGTATCGATTTTCCGGAAAAACAGCGATTTCATCCCGATGTCGGGTTTGACGATAAAAGGCCATTTCAGCCCTTTTTCTTTTATTTTTTCTAAAATTCCTTCAAAATCTTCGCCGGGCTGGATAAACAGGGTGATGGGAAAAGAGTCGGGCGGCAGCTGTTCGTACATCTCTTTTTTGCCCTCCCCTTCAAATCCGCCGAAAGTCAGCGTCGGGTTGGAGGGGCTGAAAAACCAGAATGCCCGGGCGCGCAGGATATGCCAGAGCCAGACAAAGCTCAGCGGAAAGTAAAAGACCGCGAAAGGCCAGCGTTCCCAGTCGGTGATCGTCTGCCAGGCCATGATCCACGGGTTGGGCCGGGCGGGTGGAACGAACTGATCTGCCGCTTTTTCTTTTTGCTGAATCGCCTGTTGTGGGTTGGAAATAGACACTGAGGTAGAAGCGATTAGTTGCTTTTTGGGGCAGCAATGATAAGCCGGAATAACGAGGTTTTTTATACCTCCAATTTACTTTTCCGACAATTCAAACCAGCGCATTTCTTTCGTCTCGAGCGCCTCCTGGATTTGCCCGAGTTCGACCGAGAGTTTGGCGGCCTGATCGGCGGAAAGTTCGCTTTGGTTGAAGGCCAGGAGTATTTCGTTCTTTCTGCGTTCGAGTTCCGCGATTTCCTTTTCGAGTTTTTTGAGTTCGTTGCGTTCGGTATTGCTGAGGCCGGGCTTGGCGGGCGCTGTGGCCGAGACGGCGGAAGTGGAGGCGGATGCGGCGGCGGCCCGGCGGGCCTGTTCTTCGGCGCGGCGGATGGCGCGGAACTGGGCGTAGTCGCCGTTGAAATCCTGGATGATGCCATTGCCCTCGAACACAAAAAGGTGATCGACCAGCCGGTCCATAAAATAGCGGTCGTGGGTCACCACGACGAGGCAGCCCGGGTAATCTTCCAGAAAGTCTTCGAGCACCTGGAGGGTCATGACGTCGAGGTCGTTCGTGGGTTCGTCGAGGATCAGGAAGTTGGGGTTTTTCATCAAAATAGTGACCAGATAGAGTCGCCGGCGTTCGCCGCCGGAGAGTTGGCTGGCGTACACCTGTTGCTGGGCGCGGCTGAACAGAAAACGTTCGAGCAACTGGGCGGCCGAGAGTTCCTTGCCTTTTTCGAGCGGAATGACCTCGGCGATGTCGCGCACGACGTCGATCACCCTTTTGTCTTCGGTGAGTTGCAGCCCGTCCTGGCGGTAGTATCCGAAAATGATGGTATCGCCGACGATCACCTTGCCGGTATCGGGCGGGATGGCCTGCGTGATGAGCGAAAGGAAGGTGGATTTGCCGGCGCCGTTGGGCCCGACGATACCGACGCGTTCTTTTCTTTTAAATTTATAGGTAAAGTTTTTGATGATCTCCCGGTTGCCGAAGCTTTTGCCCACGTTGTGGCATTCCAGCACCTTGCTGCCCATCCAGTTTTCCTTGATCTGGATGCTCATTTCCTCTTTTTTGACTTTCAGGGCGTCGTTGGCCTCTTTGCGGTCGTAATAGGCGTCGACGCGGGCCTTGGCCTTGGTGGTACGGGCGGCAGGGCTGCGGCGCACCCAGTCGAGTTCGCGTTTGAGCAGTTTGTTTTGCCGTTCGTGGGTGGTGCTTTCCACTTCTTCGCGCTGCGCCTTTTTTTCCAGATAATCGGAATAGGAGCCGGAATACCGCCGCAGTACGCCGCCGTCGAGTTCGATGATGCTGTCGCACACATTTTCCAGAAAATAGCGGTCGTGGGTCACCATAAACAGGGTGATACCCGGTTGCTGGAGATAATCTTCGAGCCATTCGATCATTTCCACGTCGAGGTGGTTGGTCGGTTCGTCGAGGATGAGGAAGTCGGGGTCTTCGAGCAGTATTTTGACCAGTGCGAGGCGTTTTTTCTGGCCGCCGCTGAGGGTTTTAATCTTTTGTTCGAAGTTGGTCATCCGGAACTGAAAGAGCAGTTCTTTCACCCGCGCTTCGAACGACCAGGCCTGGTGTTCGTCCATGGCAGCCATGGCCTCCTGGAGTTCGGCGGCGTGTTCGGGGTGTGCGAGCGCGTGTTCGTATTGCTGCACGACGCGCACCAGCGGGTTGGCGGGGTCGAGGGCGGCGCCAAGCACGTCGAGTTCGGGGTGAAAATCGGGTTCCTGGTCGAGCCAGCCGATACGAATGCCTTTGCGGAGTATGATGCGGGCATTTTCGCCTTCGGAGCCTTCCATACCGGCGATCACACGCAGAAGGGTACTTTTTCCGGAGCCGTTTTTGGCAATCAGACCAATTTTCTGGCCTTTGTCGATGTGCAGGCTGATGTTGCGAAACAACACCTTTTCACCGTACGACTTGGTGACGTTTTCGAGCGTGAGATAATTCATGGCCGGCAAAGGTAGAAAGAGAGACAACAGCTTGTCGCGGGCTTAGGTCATAATGACCAAACTCACCGTGGCACTCAACTTTGGTCACTTATAAATCAGGCAAAAAACAGCACCTTTCGGCCGCTAAACAATTTCTAAAATCGACATTTCTGCTAAAAAAATGACGACTTACTGTGTCAAATTGTTGGCAGGCGCGTACCTTGGCGATCGAAAATTCGCCTTACCCTCGCCCTGGCTAAGTCAAGCCTTACACCACCCTACAACTCATTTTTTTAGTCACTAAACCTTTTTATTGTATGATTGAACGCAACCTCAAATCATGCCTGGCAGTGCTTTGCTGCTGGATGATTGCTTTGGGAATGGCCTATGGACAGCGGCAGATCACCGGTTCGGTAACCGACTCCGAAACGGGTGAACCGCTGATCGGCGCAACCGTAGCCGCAGTAGGCGCACCGGTAGGTGCAGTCACCGACCTCGACGGCCGGTACAGCGTTCGCCTCCCCGAGGGCGTGACGCAAATTCGGTTTTCTTACTCCGGCTACACCGAACAGATCATTGATCTGGGCGCTTCCAATGTGCTGGACGTACAACTGATCCCCGGCCTGGCGCTACAGGAAACCGTGGTGATCGGCTACGGTACCGTCAAACGGGAAGACGCCACCGGCGCCATCAACACGGTCAGCAGCCGCGATTTCAACCAGGGCCCTCTGGTTGCCCCGCAGGAACTGATCGTGGGTAAAGTGGCGGGTGTACAGGTAACGCCCAACTCCGACCCGGGCGGCGGCGGTACCATTCGTATCCGCGGCGGTTCTTCACTCTCGGCCTCCAACGATCCGTTGATCGTAATCGACGGGGTACCGGTGGATAACGGCGCAGTAGCCGGCGACCGCAACCCGCTGAACATCGTCAACCCGAACGACATCGAGACCTTCACGGTGCTCAAAGACGCTTCGGCTACGGCAATCTACGGCTCCCGCGCCTCCAACGGTGTGATCCTGATCACCACCAAAAAAGGCAAATCGGACCGTAAAATCGGCGTGGATTTGTTGGCCAACTTCTCGCTCAGCGACCGCATCAACCAGATTGACGTGCTGGACGCCGACGAGTACCGCAACCTGATCAACACCCGCTTTGCCGACGGCCACCCGGCGCGCGAACTGCTGGGTAACGCCAACACCAACTGGCAGGACGAAATTTACCAAACCGGCCTCGGCCAGGAAGTCAACCTGGGTATCAGCGGCGCCGTTGCCGATCTGCCCTACCGCGTATCGCTCGGCTTCAACAACCGCGACGGTATCCTGAAAACAGATGAATTCCAGCGCTACACCGGCGGCCTGAGCCTCTCCCCGGGTTTCCTCAACAACACCCTCCAGGTCAATTTCAACCTGAAAGGCATGCTGACGAAAAACCGCTTCGGCAACCGCGGCGCCATCGGCGCTGCCGCCGCTTTCGACCCGACACAGGAAGTGCTCGATCCGAACAGCCCCTTTGCAGGCTACACCACCTGGACCAACGCCAACGGTGAACTGATCCCGATCGCTACGGCCAACCCGGTCGCGTTGCTCAACCTCCGCGACGACCAGGCCGACGTCAATCGTTTGATCACCAACCTGCAATTCGACTACCGCTTCTGGTTCCTGAAAGACCTGCGCGCCAACCTCAACATCGGCTACGACCGCTCCAACAGCGACGGCACCGTGTTCGAACCGGCCAATGCCTCCTTCGCTTTCGTCGACGGCGGCCGCAACACCGTCTACACCCAGGAAAAGAAAAACGAACTGCTCGAGTTTTACCTGAACTACACCAAGGACTTCGGCCGCACCAACCTCGACCTCATGGGCGGTTACTCCTGGCAGCATTTCTACTTCTACGACGAATCCGAAACGGCCAACCTCGACCGGACGAAGATTCTGACGCCCTACAACGAGTCGCCGCGCGAATACTACCTGCTTTCGCTCTTCGGCCGCCTGAACTACACGCTTTTCGACCGCTACCTGATCACTGCTACCGTTCGTCGCGACGGCACCTCCCGCTTCTCCGAAGACAACCGCTGGGGCCTGTTCCCCTCCATCGCCCTCGGCTGGAAGATTATCGACGACCGCGACGGCGCGCTGAACTCCCTGAAACTGCGCCTCAGCTACGGCGAAACCGGTCAGCAAGACATCGGCGCCGACCTCTACCCGTACCTGGCACGCTACCTGGGCAGCTTTGAAAATGCCCAGTACCAGTTTGGCAACAACTACTACCCGACCCTGCGCCCCAATGGCTACGACGCCAACATCAAATGGGAGCAAACCGCTACCTACAACGCCGGTATCGACTACCAGCTGTTCGACGGCCGCGTGTTCGGTTCGTTGGAGTACTACTACCGCCAAACGACCGACCTGATCAACTTTATCCCCGTACCGGCCGGTACCAACCTCACCAACTTCATCACGACGAACGTGGGTGACCTGGAAAACCGCGGTGTGGAATTTTCGATCAATACCATCCCGTACCGCACCGCCAACTCCAGCTGGGAACTGGGCGCCAACGTGACGCTGAATAAAAACGAGATCACCCGACTCACCGCCACCGACGACCCGAATTACCTCGGCGTATTCACCGGCGGCATCTCCGGCGGCGTAGGCAATACCATCCAGATCCACAGCGTAGGCTTCCCGGCCAGCTCCTTCTTCGTGTACGAACAAGTGTACGACGCCAGCGGAACACCCATCGAAGGACTGTACGTAGATCGCAACGGCGACGGACAGGTAACGCCCGAAGACCGCTACCGCTACGAAAATCCGGCGCCGGACGTGCTCATCGGTTTCTACTCCAGCTACCGCCTCGACAACTTCGACATCGGCTTCGGCGCACGCGCCAACCTGGGCAACTACGTGTACAACAACCTGGAATCGGAAGGCGCCTACTACAACCGCCTCTACAACAGCGCCGGCTATATCTCCAACGTGCAAAGCAACGCGTCGGCCATCGATTTCACCGTTCCGCAATACTTCAGCGACCACTTCATCCAGAACGCTTCCTTCCTGCGTTTCGACCACATCACCGCCGGTTACAATTTCGGAAACATCGGCAAACTCCGCAAACTGCGCGTGAGTGCCACGGTACAGAATCCTTTCGTGATCACCAATTACGAAGGCCTCGATCCGGAAGTTTTCGGCGGCATCGACAACAACGTCTACCCGCGTTCCCGCACCTATATGTTTGGTGTAAATGCCAGTTTTTAACTTTAAAACATTTCAACAATGAAGTTTAAAGCACTATCGTTGCTCATATTCAGCGTTGCTATCCTGGCAGTTTCCTGCTTTAAGGATCTCGATACTGTTCCGCTCGACAAAGACGAAATCACGTCGGCCAACGTCTACGACGACCCGGCGGCTTACAAACGCGTCCTTGCCAAGCTCTACGCCGGCCTGGCCCTTAGCGGCCAGCAAGGCCCCGCCGGCCAACCTGATATCGCCGGCATCGACGAAGGTTTCTCCACCTACCTGCGCCAATACTGGAAAGCCCAGGAATTGCCCACCGACGAGGCGGTTATCGCCTGGAACGACGGCACCATTCAGGACTTCCACCAGCAGGACTGGGATGCCAACAACGAATTCGTGACGGCCATGTACAACCGTATCTTCTACCAGATCTCGTTGTGCAATGAATTCCTGCGCGAAACCACCGACGAAAAACTCAGCAGCCGCGGCGTCGACGGCGCCCTCAAGGCTGAAATCGCCACCTTCCGCGCCGAAGCCCGCTTCCTGCGCGCCCTCAGCTACTGGCACGCACTCGACCTCTTCCGCAAACCGCCGAAGGTCAGCGAGAACGATGCAGTAGGCAGCTTCTTCCCCCAGCAATACGGTACCGAAGAACTGTTCAACTTCATCGAAAGCGAGCTGAAAGCCATCGAACCCGAGCTCAAAGAAGCCCGCACCAACGAATACGGCCGCGCCGACAAAGCCGCCGCCTGGACCCTGCTGGCCAAACTGTACCTCAACTCGGAAGTGTACGTCGATCGCGCACGCTACTCCGACTGCACCGAGTACTGCCAAAAGGTGATCAATGCCGGTTACTCGCTCGAATCGGACTACAGCCACCTGTTTATGGCCGACAACGATCAGGCCAGCGGCGTGATCTTCCCGGTTCTTTTCGACGGCCTTTATTCCAAAACCTGGGGCGGTATGACCTTCGTCGTTCACGCAGCCGTGGGCGGAAGCATGAGCCCGGCCGATTTCGGCATCGACGGCGGCTGGGGCGGCACCCGCACGACCAGCGCGCTCGTGGCCAAATTCCCGGCCACCGGCGGCAGCACCGTCGTCAACCCCAATGAAGGTAACACCGCCAACTATCCGAAGATCTACGTACCCGGCGGCTACCAGGGCTGGAACCCGGCCGAAGCCGCTCAGCTGACGTCCAAAAACAGCGACAATAACTACGAAGGTTATGTCTGGTTCCCCGACGATCAGAAGGAGTTCAAGTTCACCCTTGGCCCCAACTGGGACAACAACTTCGGCGACGACGGCGCCAACGGCACCCTCGAACAGAACGGCGCCAACCTCTCGATCCCCTCGGGCGGGTTCTACAAAATCAACGTGAACCTCAACGACAATACCTACACCCTGCTCAAAACCGAGTGGGGCCTGATCGGCTCGGCTACGCCCGACGGCTGGAACTCCGACCAGAATATGACCTACGACGCCGCAGAAGGCGCCTGGACGATCACCCTCAACCTCCTCGGCAGCCAGGAAGTAAAATTCCGCGCCAACGACGACTGGGGCCTCAACTACGGCGACGACGGCGCTGACGCCATCCTCGAACAAAATGGCGCCAACATCGCCATCCCGGCCAACGGTCTGTACAAAATCAACCTTTACCTCGACAAGGCCGACTATACCTACTCGATCTCGCGCCCGGCGTTCGACCGCCGCGCCATGTTCTACACCACCGGCCAGTCGCTGGCAATCTCCGACATCTCCCAGTTTACCTCGGGCTATGCCATCACGAAGTTCAAAAACGTGACTTCCACCGGCCAACCGGGTAAAGACCTGACCTTTGTCGACACCGACTTCCCGATGTTCCGCATCGAAGACGTTTACCTGATGTATGCCGAAGCCGTACTCCGCGGCGGCGCCGGCGATCAAGCCCAGGCCCTCGATCTGGTCAACGACATTCGCAACCGCGCCTACAACGGCTCCGGCGGCGACATCACGGCCAATGAACTCACCCTGGACTTCATTCTCGACGAGCGCGCCCGCGAACTGTACTGGGAATGCCACCGCCGCACCGACCTCGTTCGTTTCGGCAAATTCAGCGCTACGGACTACCTGTGGCCCTGGAAAGGCGGCGTACCCGAAGGCGTTTCGCGCCCGCAACACTTCGACATCTTCCCGATTCCGGCTTCCGACCTGGGCGCCAACCCGAATCTGGAACAAAATGACCCGAACTATTAATTCAAAAATCTCCTCACAATGAAAAAATATCTTTTTCTAAGCCTTGCCGCGGCCCTTTTCCTGGCGGCTTGCAGCGATAAGGAAACGGACCCGGTGCTGACCCTGGGCAACGCCCCCGGAATCGGCAGTCCCGCCGACGGCTCCAGCATCGTGCTGACCGAGGCCACTGCCAACGAAAACTTTCCGGAGTTTTCCTGGACGGCCGCCGAGTACGGCTTCGATGCCGCGGTCAGCTACTCCGTGGAAATGGACAAGGCCGGCAACAACTTCGCCGATCCGCTCGTCGTCGGTACCGTCAACTCGACCAACCTGACGGTCAAAAACGAAAAGATCAACAGCCTGATGCTGGGCCTGGGCCTGGCCGGCGAGGAAGAACACAGCATGGAATTCCGCATCGCTGCCAAAATCAGCGCGGAAGTCGCTACCGTGTACTCCGACCCGATCACACTCAAAATCACGCCGTACACGGTCGTGATCGTGTATCCGCAACTCCAGGTGCCGGGCAGCTACCAGGGCTGGGCGCCAGACAACAACAACACGATCATCTTCTCGGTGCGCAGCGACGAAAAGTATGAAGGCTACATGTACTTCAACGCCGACAACACGGAGTTCAAGTACACCAAAGGCCCGAGCTGGGCGAACAACTGGGGCGACACCGGCGCCGATGGCACACTCGACAAAGACGGCGACAACATCAAGGCGCCCGTGGCCGGTGTGTACAAACTGAACGCCGACCTGAACGAACTGAAGCACACATTCACCAAAACGGATTGGGGCCTGATCGGCTCGGCTACCCCGGGCGGCTGGGATTCCGACCAGAACATGACCTATGATCCGGTGGAAAACAAGTGGACGATTACCCTCGACCTCGTGGCCGGCGAAATGAAGTTCCGCGCCAACGACGACTGGGGTATCAACTTCGGCGACGACGGCGGCAATAAGACCCTGGAATACAGCGGCGCCAATATCGCCGTGACCGATCCTGGCAATTACACCATCGAACTGCTGCTCAACGCGGCCGTTTACCGCTACAAAATCACGAAGAACTGATTTTTACAGTTTTATTGATTGATATGAAAAGGAGCCGCCCCGCAGGGGGCGGCTCCTTCTTTTTTACCGGGAATAATTTGTTCGATAAATAAGTCAGACCAGACATTACAAACCGGTACGGCGGCACAACTAATCTGGTTGATAAAAAATCAATAAAAAGCAAAGCTCCCGAGAGCAGCAACTACCCTTTTAGTCAAATCCTCGCATCCTCGCATCCTCAAATCCTCATCCCAAAGGCTCAAAATGCGCCGTAAAGTGCCGCAAAAACGGCTGCTCGAATGTGATTTTGAACCCGTGCGTATTGTGCCGGTTGGCCAAAACCGCGTCAAAAACCTCGCTCACGTAATCGATGTGGCTTTGTGTATACACTCGGCGCGGTATCGCCAGGCGCACCAGTTCGTGCGCAGCGGGAATCAGCTGACCTTCGGCGTCGTATTTGCCAAACATGGCCGACCCGATCTCCACGGCGCGTACGCCGCCCAGCCGGTACAATTCACACACCAGCGCCTGCCCCGGGTATTCGTGCGGTGGAATATGCGGATACAAGGCGCCTGCATCCACGTACACGGCATGGCCGCCTACCGGATAAATGATCGGCACGCCCTTGGCGCGGATATTTTCACCCAAATAAGCCGTTGAGCGGGCCCGGTAGCGCAGATAATCGGGCTCGAAACCCTCCTCCAGACCCACGGCAATCGCTTCCAGATCGCGCCCGGCCAGGCCGCCATAGGTTGTAAAACCTTCGGTAATGATGAGCAGGTTGGTGAGTTCGTGGGTCAGTTTTTCATCGCGAAGCGTGAGAAAACCGCCCATATTGACCAAAGCATCTTTTTTGGCGCTCATGACGCAGGCATCGGCCAGGCTGCACATTTCGTGCGCGATTTCGAGGTAGCTTTTCGACTCGAATTCCGGCTCGTGCTGGTGCACGAAGTAGGCGTTTTCGGCAATGCGGCACATGTCGAGCACCAGTGGGATATGAAACCGGTGGCAGATTGTGGCAACCGCCCGGGCATTGGCCATGCTCACCGGCTGGCCGCCGCCGCTGTTGTTGGTGACCGTGAGCACCACGGCCGCTACGTTGGCGGGGCCGCGCGTCTCGACTTCTTTGGCCAGCCGCTCCGTGTCCATATTGCCTTTGAACGGGAAAGGGCTTTCCCGATCGGCCGATTCCAGGCAGGGAAGGTCCACGGCTTCCGAACCGCTGAATTCAATATTGGCGCGGGTGGTATCGAAGTGCGTGTTGGAAAAAAACACCTTTCCCGGGCCGCCCAGATGGCTGTACAGGATACGTTCGGCAGCCCGACCCTGGTGTGTCGGCAGGATGTGCGGCATACCGGTTACGTGCCTGACGGCGTGTTCGAAACGGGTCCAGGAACGGGCGCCCGCGTACGATTCGTCGCCCTCCATCATGGCCGCCCACTGGCGGCTGCTCATGGCCGAAGTGCCGGAATCGGTCAGCAGGTCGATCAAAACCTGGTCGGAATTGAGTAAAAAGGGGTTGTAATGGGCTTTTTTTAAAAATTCGTTGCGCTCCGATTCTGTGGTCATCCGGATGGGCTCCACCATTTTGACACGAAAGGGCTCGAAGATGGTTTTGAATTGCATGATGTTTTATGATTTCAACTTCAAAGATCTTTTTTCCTGAATACCCGCTCTGCCCAGATCATCGGCAGCAACACCCATAAAGCGAGGCAGCCGTAAGCCAGCGCGACGCCCAGTGTACTGCCCAAAAATTCGTTGAATACCGCGCCGGTATACCCCATCAGCGCCGAAACGTCGAGTTGCAGCAGCATGAGTATCCGGCTCAGATCCACCGGATTGAGGAAGGTCAGCACCAGCGTGGGTTTTTCCAGCGGATAATCGCTGAAAGCAAAAAGCAGCACCAGCACCAGGCCGTCGTACAGAATGGAAAAACAAAACCACAACAGTAAAGCCAGGCCAATGCCCCGCGCTTTGTCGCGGGTGAGCACGGCGGCCAGAAAAGCCAGAGAGACAAAAACCAGCGTCAGCAGAACGCCGACCACAAGCAGTGTAAAACCACGCGCATCGGGGGCAAAAACCGCCACCGGAAGCCCGATACCGAACAAAAAAGCGGCCACCAGCGCCCCGCCGACCCCGGCGTATTCCGCGCCGAGAATCGTACGGCGGCTCACCGGTTGCGCCACCAGCAATTCGATGAATTCGTAGGAATTGTAAAAATGGATGGTCGAAAAGATGACACTCACCAGCGGCGCCACGATCAAAACAATATTCAACAAGCTCATCAAACTTTTCGAGCCGTCGCCTTCGAGATTGAAAAAAGTGAGGGCAGCGACGAATAAAAACGCGGCGTACCCCAACACAATCCGGTTGCGCAGAATGTCGTACAGAACGTATTTGGCAATTTTCAGCATGGCAGCAACAGGTCGGGCTTTCTTTTCAGCACAAGTTACGCCGTCCGGCTCGCCTGTAAAAGGCAGCGTTGCGGCAGCGGTGGAAGAATATTTGGCAAGCATAATGTATGGTTGATATGGTTGATAAAGGGGTTGATGAGGTTTATAAAGTTGATAAAAGGTGGGTGGTTGCTCTCGGTTTTTCCCTCATCGCCCTATATAAACCTTAGAAACCTCATCAACCTCTTATTTCAAAACATCCAGGCCAGGTTCACAACAATACGCTCGTGCGCCCTGGTGTAGCCGCCGGCGAGGTGTTGACTGAGGGGGGCTTTCACCGTGGCGCCCAGGGTAATGCCCTGAAAATACACGTCGAGCCCCGCCGTAGCCAGCAAGCAATCGCCGCCGGTATAGTCGAGCAATTCCCCCTGGTGGTAATCTTTTTCGGAGCGTTCGTACAACACGCCGCCATTGGGCAGGATGGCCAGGCCCTTGTTCCATTCTTTCCAGTAAAACAGCCGGCCCCCGACCGAAAAGCGGTTGCCGAACTGGTAGTGGTCGGGGCTTTTGCCTGTGTACCGGAACGTCGCGTCGGTATTGAGCCCTATCTGACGGAAACGCAGGGTATAGATGCCGCTGAGCAGTCCGTCCCAGCCGCCGGTGCCCCGCTGAAGACCGGGCTCGTCCGTGTACGCGGGATTGAAGCGGCCGGTTGGCAATTTGGCGCCGCCGCCCAGTTGCAACTGATGCCGCCAGACGCCGCAGCGGATATTATTGATCACAGCGTACGTAGCCAGCAACGAAACGTCGCCGAAACCCGTGGAGCGATCGGTCACATCGCCGGCCTGGCTTTCGAGAAAATGAAACGGCACGGCAGCCAGCACCTGCACACGCGGAAACGGATTGATACGCCCCCACAACTCAAGGCTGCGGAAACGGTCGTTCGAAAAACCGGGCTCGCCGTGGTGCGTGTACGGGTGCTCGATGTCGAAACGGCTGTCGTATCCGCGCAGACCGATCACGTTGCGGTGATATTGCGGCAGAACCCCGAAATACGGCCCCCCGACGGAGCATCCGCAAACGTCGCAGGCAAAAGCAGGAGCCTGAAAAAACAGAAAAACGAGCAGCAAAAAGAGATTTTTCATAGGAATACGAATGGCATGGCACGGCGGTACGTGCCGGTTGACAGGTAGATTATGCTGAAAAATCAGGTAATTCAGCGGGCTGCTACGACGCTGGCTTCCAACTCGATTGCTTTGGGAAACAGGACGTTGTTTTCCAGAAAAATGTGCTGGTGCAGGTCGCGTTCGAGTTGCTGCAGTTTGGCAAAAGTGACGCGGTAGCTGTTGCAGGCATCGGCCGGCAAGGCATAATCGTGGGTAAGCGTGCGCATCCGGCGCAGCAGATCGCCCGCCGAATCGTGCTCATGCTCCATCATCCGGATCGGGTTCTGGGCCGTGCCAAAAGGCGGCGCGATCACCGGGTCGCCGTGCCGGGCTGCTTCCGAAAGCCGTACGATATACGGAAAAAGGATGTGCTCTTCTTTTTTCAGGTGTTCTTCCAGTTCTTCCTGAAGGGCGGCAAAAGCGACGAATAATTCGCGCAATTCCGGATGGCGTTCGCCGTGCACACGGGCTATTTTAGCCGTGTATTCGCGCAACAGGGGAAGTTCGCTGAGCAAATAGCGGTGGTGGGTTTGCACGATGTATTCGGCCAGGAAGCCGGTATCCCAGGCATGAAAGTCCTGGGAAGGCAGAAGGTCTTCGGAAGGCAGGGTTTCGAGTTCGGTTCTGACGGTATCGGTATTCACCCCGATTTCGGCACAGGCCTGGGCAAGCGGTTTGCGGCCCTTGCAGCAGAAATCGATGCCGTATTTTTTAAACACGTTGGCAGCGTGGTGATTGGCAGCGACAAATTGCGCGACAGTGGGTTCGACAGTAAGCAGATCGGATTCCATAAACAGAGGAATAAAAAGGTGAAAGGGCAGCGTATTCCAAACAGTATTCCGGGGGCAAAAATCTTTCTGATGCCCTGTACAAGGCATGAGCGCGATCAGGCCGAGGCCTGATTCTCGTTGGCGTGGCGGCGCATGACATTGGCGATGGCCAGACCGAGCCGCGACTCGCCGGTTTCGGTTTTCAAGGTTTCTATGTCTTTAAAAAACTGCAGTTTGCCGTCCATCAAATACAGCACATGTGTACTGATTTCGTCCAGATCGCTCAAGATGTGTGAAGTGACGATGATGACCCGATCGGTATTTCTTTCCCGCAAAATTTTGGCTTTGAGCACCTCGGCTGCCAGGGGATCGAGGCCCGCGGTGGGTTCGTCGAGGATAAGTACGGCCGGGCGAAAAAGAAAAGCCAGGGCCGCGCTGACCTTCTGGCGGGTGCCGCCCGACAAGGCGCGCAGGGGTTTGTCGAACATGGCTTTCAGGCCAAATTCGTCGAGCAACTCTTCATCAACGTTTTCAGGGTACCCACGCAGGTCGCGCATCATGTCGAACAACTGGCCGATCCGCATATTGTCGGGGTAACGCCCGATCTGGGGCATGTAGCCGATTCGCGCGCGGTAAGTGTCGGAGCGCGTAAGGTCCGAGCCCTCGAACTGCAAAGTGCCGTTATCCGGCCGGGCCATGCCCAGCAGGCATTTCAGCAAAGTTGTTTTGCCCGATCCGTTGGGCCCGATCAATGCGATCGACTGCCCGGCGCTGAACTCGGCCTCGATGCCGTCGAGCGCCCTCAAACGGCCAAATTGTTTCGTCAGATTATGTATGGAAATCATTGTTTTATAACGGTTGATAAGGTTGGTAGAATGATGAATGATGAATGATGAATGATGAATGATGAATGATGAATAGTTTATAAAGGTTGATAATGGTTTATAAGGGTTTATTCATCATTACTCATTTATCATTTATCATTTATCATTCCTTACAGCGCTTTCATCGACGGGGTATCGTCGCGCAGGTTTTCGGGGGTGAGAGAGGGGATGACTTTTTCAGCGCGATCGAGCAGTGTGACCATAAAACTGCGCCATAGCATCATGGCATAGGGCATGTCTTCGGCGATGCGGGCATAGAGGCTGACCGGGCGGTAGGGCACGTCGCCGACGCCGTCGCGGGCGAGGTCGTAACCTTCGTATTTGTCCCAGAAGTTGCTTTCCAGCGTATTGAGTACCAGGGCGTTGTTGGTAGCGATGTCGAAGGTGTTGGCCCAGAAATTATTGCGGGTAAAGAGATTACCGTCGCAGCTGGCCTGCAGTTTGATGGCCCAGCCGTTTTGGCGAAACGTGTTGTGTTCGAAGCGGCAGCGGGAGCAACCTTCCATATAAATACCGGTGGTATTGCGCTGGAATTCGTTGTCGGTCATTTGGCTGTCGCTGATGTCTTTGAGCAGAATACCGTAGGCCGAGCTGCCCTGGTTTTCGAGGAAACGGTTGCCGTGCATGGTGACCCGGCGGGAGTACATGACCGCCACGCCGGCGCCGTTGCGGTAGAAGGTATTGTTTTCGTAATGGTCGTTGTGCGAAAACATGAAGTGTAGTCCGTAGCGCAGATTGCCCTCGCTGTGGTTGTTGCGGATAAACGAATTGGTGACGAACTCGAAATAAATCCCGTCGCGGTGGCCGGCTGCGAAGTTGTCGGTGATCGTCAGGCTGTCGCATTTCCAGGCGTGAACGCCATTGCCGCTGGTCTGTTCGACCGTGCCGGAGGCCTGCAGGTGATTGCCCGTGACGACGCAATTGACGCAGTTGGACAGGTAAATGCCGAAATAGTTGTTTTCCAACCGGTTGCCCCAGATGTACACATAACGGGCATTGTACACTTTGATGCCGGCATAGTCTTCCAGGCCGGCAGACGGCGAATTGGCAACCCGGAATCCGCTGACGCTCACGTAGTTGGAGCGAACGCTGAGCGGCTGGAGGCGATTTGCTCCGTCGAGCAGCGGCCAGTCGAGTCCGATAAGGGTAAGCGGCCGGGTAATTTCGAAACTCGCCGTATCGCGGTATTCGCCGCCGTGCACAAAAACGGTATCGAAAGGCTGCGCCAGCGCCAATGCTTCCCGCAGACCCATTTTACCGGGGCCGGCATGCAGGCTGCGCGACCAGGCGGTCGCGGCGCAAAGGCCGAGAACTATCACAACGAGCAGGGTCTTTTTCATCGTTTTATCTGGTTAGAATTCACTTTGTAACTGCGTCCAGTTCCATACTTCACCGCCGAGTTGCGCTTTTACCTGCTCCAGTTGCACCGCATCGCCAAAAGCCGCCACTTCGGAAGCCATGGGCGTTTTCAGCTTTTCGCTGTACAGGTAAGTCGCTGTTTCGGCCGGGATAAGCGTGCCGGCCGCCGCGTGATTGACGACGTAGCGTTCCGCGATTTGGTCGGCAGCTATGGTGTTGTTTTTCTGAAAACGGATAAAGCAGTTGACATCGTCGAATTTGTACGCCTTGCCTTTTTTTGTCACCAGCTCGGCGCCGTAGTGCTGATCCATCAGGGTCATTTTACAGAGATCGCAGTTGTCTTTTCCCCAACGGATCGGTTGCGGACCGCTGCCGGCACAGGAACTGAGCATCAGCGCACCCGAGGCCAGGAAAGCGACAACCAGGGCCGGCGATGGGCCGGCAGCGGCCAAACGGCGTTTGCGGGCCATCCACCATTCGGCCACGATGACAAAGAACGACACGGCCGTCACGACCATCAGTATCCATCCGCCGATATCGGGCACCGACCAGGCTTCGAAATTGAGCAGTTTTTTGTAGCCGATCAGTGGCGGCTGGTAAGCCATACCCGGAATCACGATCGGGGCGGAGGGGTCAAGATTGTGGCCGTACTGGTAGCCCCAACTCCAGAAATCGTACATGGCCAACGAATCGCCGATGGCCAGCAGGACGTAATAGGTAATCGCCGACCACATACGGCCGATGAGGGCGAGAATGAGGCAAATCGCCGAAGCGGCCATGATCAGTTTGCCCAGGTATTGAAATTCGGGAAACATCTCCACAGAAATCGCCGCCATACCGATATAGTGGTTGAGCGCACTGATCACCTTGACGTCGCCGGTGAGGGTATTGTGCCAGATTTTCATGGTCAGCCCCTCCGGATACTGCGGCGCCAACAGATAGATTTCCCAAATCGGAACAACAAGCATGAGCAGGAGCGAAAGCGCGCTCACAGCCAGAATGATTCGGCTGTATATACTGATCTTTTTCATGATAATGAGAGAAGTTTGGAATGGTTTCCGGCGGCAAGGGTTGGAGCCGTGGCGACCGTATGGCCGCCACGGCTCTTAACCGCTTATTGTTCCGGCGGCAGCAATACCGCGTCGATGACGTGGATGATGCCGTTGGAGGCCGGAATGGAGGCAACGATATTGGCGCTGCCATTGACGGTGAGTTTGTCGCCTTGCTTGCCCAGCGTGATGTCTTTCAGGTTCACCTGATTGACTTTTTGTCCGTCGCGGATGTTCTCCGGTTTGTACACGGCCACCGATACGTGGTACTCGAGGATATTCGAGAGTTTGGCCTTGTTTTCGGGTTTGAGCAGTTCTTCGACAGTGCCTTTGGGCAATTTTTCAAAGGCGGCATTGGTGGGGGCGTATACGGTGAAAGGACCGGCATTGGACAATACGTCGACCAGGCCGGCCGCTTTTACCGCTGCCACCAGGGTGGTGTGATCCTTGGATCCGATGGCAATT
>JAEUUU010000146.1 GCA_016787345.1 Saprospiraceae bacterium
GCCCACGGCCAGTCGAAGTTCGGTATCGCCGAGGTTTTCGGCATTGTTGGCCACTTCGGCGCGTAGCGAGAGGCGGCCCTTGTTTTTGTCGTTGAGTTCTAGGCGGTAGATGGGCGCCCAGCCCAGGCCATCGGTCAGGTAGACGAGGTCCAGATTCGCCTCTTTTGTATTGGGCTGGAAGCGAAATTCGAGGCGTTTCTGCGTTTTTTTCATCTTCACGTCGAGGTCGGGGGCGCTGGCAAATTCCACTCTTCTCACCTCGCCGTCGTATACGTTGAGCCAGCGGCCGTTGTTGGTTCGGAAAACGATGGTGAAAAAGCCGCGCGGGTTGTTCAGCACTTTTTCACACACGCCTTCGAGCACTTCGTAGCCGGTGTCGCTGTCGCTCGACACGTATAATTTGACCGGCTTGCCCAGGTTTTTTTTCAAAATTTCGGGGATGCCGGCGTAGTCGGTCGGGCTGTCGACCGAGTCGATGGCGGAAAAAACCGATTGCAGCGAGGCATCGGGCGAACCGGCCCAGAACGTGCCGAACAGAGCCTCGGGGAGTTGTCGGGTGGTGAAGCGGGCGTCGGTCAGTTTTACTTTTCCGGAGCGCTGCACCAGGGAGCGGTTGTTTTTAAAAATGGTCACGCTGCGCACCGGAAGGTCTTGCGCCAGCAAAGCGCCGCTGAAAAGCAGCAGCATCAGGGGAAGGAGAATGGATTTTTTCATTGGTAAAATGTTTGGGGAGGAAACGAAAAGTCGTGTGTTTTGGTGTGCATGGCCTCAGGGGCTTACCACCAGTTTGCTCGTCCAAACCCGCTCCCGCTGGCGCAACGACAAGAGATAAAGCCCGGGCGGTAAATCGATTGGAATCAACTCCTCCGGGTTCACTTGCCCGCCGGCGCTTACCAGACGGCCCGACAGGTCGAATATTAGCCATTCGCCGGCCAGGGGGATACGCAGCATTTGTCCGCGAGCGACCGGGTTGGGCGAAGGCTGGAAAGCGGATACGCTGCCGTCTGTCAAAAAGGTCCCCGAAGGTGGCATAAACGGCACGGAATCGAGCCGGAAAATTTGCCCCGGCGCCAACAGGTCGAACGCCAGCGGACTTGCGAAATACCAATGCGTCGAGTCGGGGAAGGCAAAATCCGACGCCGTGTAACCGCCCGTCTCCGCCGCACTCAGTTTGTACCAGCACTGGCCGCCGTCGAAGGTTTTGAACAAATCGAAATTTAGACTCAGGTACCCCTCCCTGCTGTTGGCCATGCCAACGACGGCCTCCGCGGCATTCACGGAGCCGGCTGGCAGAATCATCCATTTGGGCGCCGACCAGCTGTCGCCGCCGTCGTAGGAAAAGTACATATCGCCCGAAAAACCCATGGCAATCACCGAATCAGGTCCCAAAAAATCAAAACTGATAAACGGAATCAGCCCGTTAAATGCAGTCGTCTGCCAACTGCTGCCCTGGTCGGAAGAACGCAGCACCACCGACTGCGCCCCGTTGTAACCCAGGCAATAGCAATCGTCGGGTGTGCGGCATTTGATACCGGCGAGCTGGCCGATACCAGAATATTCAGGCGTCCAGTTCTGTCCCGAGTCGGTTGTTTTGTAAAGATTGAACGATAGGGGAGCAAGATCCGGGCCCGAAGCGATTCCCGTTGTTTCATCGAAGAAATTCAGGTTGTTCAGGCCGGTTTCAAAACTTACCAGCGACCAGCTTTGTCCACCGTTGATGGTCCGGAACAATCCTTGCCCGATGCTGACGTACCCCGTGCTCGTATCCACAAAATCGATGCTGGCCGTCGAGGCATTGGGGTTAAAAAAGGTGTACGGGTCGCTCCAGCTCAGCGCGCCGTCGTTCGTACGGATAAACTTGTCGCCGTTCTTTTCTACCGCGAAGCCGTGCTGTCCGTCGACAAAATCGAGTATAAATTTGAGGTGATTGGTACCCTGTACCGTCGGGTGCCAGTATTGTGGCGGGTAATCGTCGAGAATATTTACCTGTACGGTATCCGACCCGATACAGCCCTGGTAGTCGTAATAAGCAACGACCGTGGTATCGCCGGAGCCGGTAAAAATGGCATCGTTGACGTTGGGGTCCATAAACAGCGCCGGCGGTTCCCAGAGAAAAACAAGCGCGCCGCCGGCCGGATAAAATTGCAGGGGAGTGCCCGAACAGGTTTCCACAAGCGGCGGCAAAATCTCCGGCACGTCGACGAATACCTCCTGGGCGATCGGCCAAAAAGCGGTATCTGTCGCACCGCCGTTGTCAACGACAAGGCGCAAGGTGTCCGCGACGGTCTGGGTAAAGGTCAGATTCAATTGGGCTGCCGTTGACAACAACTGATCACCCAGCCACCATTGCAGGCTCCATGTATTGCCGGCAAAGGCCGTGGCCTGGAAATAAAAAGTGTCGCAGCCGCCTCCCGATGAGGAGGTGCTTGCGATCGCCAGCGGTTGTGCCGGCCCGGTATCGTTCCCTTTCATCAGGTAGCCGTGGTCGCATGCGGCCCACCAACTGTTGCCGCTTCGATACAATTGATTGATGCCGACGTAGTTGAAATTGGGCAACTCGACCTGTGTTTCCGGATATAAGTACCAGGCCTGGCCGTCTTCTTCTACCTGGTAGATACCATAGGTTGTGCCGAGCAGAACACTGTGCTCATCCAGCGCCCTGATGCATTTTAAACCAAAAAGCGGCGGAACGCCTGCCGAAAGCCAGTTTTGGCCGCCGTCGGTCGACCGGTACAACTGGCTTTCGCTGATGGCAAAAACAACGGAGGCAGAAGCCATGCTGACATCGAGAAAAACGGTGGGAGCAGGCAGGGTTTGCCAGCTGGCTCCGCCGTTGCTGGTCAGGAGCAGCGCATAGGCACCGACGGCGATACCGTGATTTTCTTCAAAAAAATCAATGCCGAACAGTTCGGCTCCGGCATTGCTGGCGAGCGTCCAGCTTTGCCCGCCATCGGTGGTTTTGACCAGGGAATAATTCGCGCCGCAGGCAAATCCGACGCCCGGTTGGGGGAACGACCAGTCGTACAACAGTCGCGGGTATCCGCCGCCGCTGTTGATGGGAATGATGCCGAGCGACGCAAAGGCGTTGTTGCTGACAGCGACCATCTGGGTATTTCCCAATAAAAAAGTACCGGAAGCGAGGCCCGATTGGGGGGAAAGGAGCCTTACGCAGCGCACATCGGCAGCAATTGGCAAATTGGAAACCGGGTCGCGCAAATCGCGCTCCACCCAGCTCGCGCCGTTGTTGTCGGAGTACAACACCGTGCCCAAACTGCCGGCCAGCCAGTGCGTGCCATTTTGGGAAAGCGCAAACAGCGGGGCATCCGTACCGGCGTTCTGAACGGTCCATTGGGCGAATGCTGGGGATGTCAGAAGCGTCAAAAAGGCAAAGAGCAAATGTCGAAACATGGAACAGGAGAATTAGTACAAATATTCAACGCCCGATCGGGCGATTTCGGATTGCCGTATAACAAATAGTACCTGGATACACCAGTTTTTACTACACATCGCGGCATAAGGTACTATTTTTGACCCAACAATAACACTTTTTTCAACATGAAAACCGGGTTCATCCTCCTGCTCTCCGCCCTCCTCTGGCTTTCCTGCCAGGCTCCGCAAACGGAAAAAACGCCCGCCAGCCCGGGCCTGCGCGACTATTTTGCCAATACCGAAACCGGCGTGCAGGACGGCAACGTCCGCATGATCCCGATCCAGACACCTCTGGGCCAGTACAAGGTCTGGACCAAACGATTCGGCAACAATCCGCGCATCAAAGTGCTGCTGCTGCACGGCGGACCCGCCTGCACCCACGAATATTTCGAGTGTTTTGAAAATTTCCTGCCCGCCGAAGGCATCGAATTCATCTACTACGACCAGCTCGGCTCCGCCTATTCGGACCAGCCCGACGATACCAGCCTATGGCAATTGCCCCGTTTTGTGGAAGAACTGGAGCAGGTGCGCCAGGCGCTGGGCCTCAACAAGGATAACTGCTACCTGCTCGGCCATTCCTGGGGCGGCATACTCGCCATGGAGTACGCCATGAAATACCAGGATAATATCAAGGGGCTGATTATCAGCAACATGATGTCGAGTTGCCCGGCTTACGGCCGTTATGCCGACGAGGTGCTGGCCAAACAGTTGCCCCCGGCAGTGCTCGACACGATCCGCCGGATTGAGGCGCGGGGCGATTTCAGCAACCCGAAATACATGGAACTGCTCGTGCCGCATTTTTACACCCAACACATCCTGCGCATGCCCGCCGAAGAATGGCCGGAGCCCGTCAACCGCATGTTTGCCCACCTCAACCAACAGGTGTACGTGACCATGCAGGGCCCCAGCGAGTTCGGCATCGGGGGCAATCTGGCGCAATGGGACCGCTCGGCCGAGCTCCACAACATCAAAATTCCCACGCTGGTCATCGGCGCTACCCACGACACCATGGACCCCAAACACATGGAATGGATGGCCGGTCAAATGCCCAAAGGTACTTTTCTGCTTTGCCCCAACGGCAGCCACATGGACATGTGGGACGATCAGCAGGTCTATTTTCAGGGATTGATCAAATTCCTCAAAACGACCGACGCGGCGCGCTGATCGGCCCTATCTTTGCAGCCGTTTTTTCCCAAAAACACGACATCAATGCGTCTTCTTTTCCTGCTTTTCATTTGCCTGTCCGGCCGCCTCGCCGCCCAGGATTTTCGCGTGCAAGCCGCTGCTTTCAACAAACCCGTCGATGCTGCCTACTTTACCGACCGGGGGGTGGAAAGCGTGGTCAGCAGCGTGGACAAAAACGGTATTTACCGCTACTTCGTGGGCACTTACTGGACGCGCGAAGAGGCCGAAGCCGTTCGAAGCCAGCTGATTACCAAGGGCTTTGCCTACGCCACGGTGATCGATCTCGAAGAACAGCGCGCCCTGTACGGCGCCAAATGCCCCTATTTCCGCGACCAGGACATCTTCGTGGAGCGCGATTCGGTGCGCAATATCTTTTTTGAAACGGGCAAATCGGAAGTCGATGCCGAATCCAGACTCATGCTCGACGACCTGGCGCTGCTGCTCAACCAAAAGCCTGGAGCAACGCTCAACCTCTACGGATTCACCGACAACCTGGGCGATGCCCAGACCAACGTCGCCCTCGCCACCGCCCGCACCCGCGCCGTGCGCGACTACCTCATTGCCAAGGGCGTGCGCGCCGACCGGATGTTTATCCAAATTTTTGGCGAAGCCGAACCGGGCATGGAACACCGCGATTTTGAAGGCAATGAAATTACCGAAAACCGGAAATGGAACAGACGGGTGAAGCTGGTGATCGTGGAGAAAAAAGGATAGTATCTATCTTCAAATCCCCCGTTTTTTTACCATCTCCTTTTCCCCAGCGTCAGTACCGTCGCGGCCATAAACACCGCGATAATCGACAGGAAATAGACAATGTCGCGGGTGTCGAGCACGCCCCGGCTCATGGATTCGTAGTGGTACTGGATGCCGAAAGCCTGCACGATATCGTCCGATTTGCCGAAAAAGACCGGCAGGCGGCTCAGCGCGTCGAAGGCGAGGTAGACGAAAAAGCAGAGAAAAGTGGCCAGTACGAAGGCTACGATCTGGTTGTTGGTGAGTGAGGAGGCAAAAATGCCGATGGCTACAAATGCCCCGGCCAGAAACAGCAGCCCGATATAAGAGCCGAAAATCCCCCCGGAATCGAGGTTGCCTTTGGTTTCGCCCAATTGATACACCGTAATGTAGTACAGCAGGGTGGGCAACAGGGCGAATGCCACCAGCGTCAGGCAGGCCAGAAATTTGCCGCCCACGATCTGCCAGTCGGACAAAGGCCGCGTGACCAGCAACTCGATGGTGCCGCTTTGTTTTTCTTCGGCAAAACTGCGCATGGTGACCGCCGGGATCAGGAACAGGAAGATCATGGGCGCCATGCCGAACAGGGTGTCGAGGGTGGCGTAGCCGTTTTCAAGAATGCTCGATTCCGGAAACACCCAGAGCCAGAGCCCCATGGCCACCAGGAAAATCCCGACCACGATGTAGCCGACCAGCGAGGAAAAAAAGGCGTTGATCTCTTTGCGGTAGATGGACAGCATGGCAGCGGCTTATTTGGTCAGTTGCTGGAAGATTTCTTCCATACTGAAGGTTTCCCGGTGTAATTCGAGCAGGGTGAGCCGGTTGGACACGGCAAAATTGAACACTTCGGCCCGGATGTCGCGATCGACAGCGGCATTTAGTTGCCAGCGGTTGGGGCCGATGGCTTTGACGCTTTTGACCTGCGCAATTTTACCCAGGGCGGAAGCGTCGGTTTTTTCCGCAAACTCGACGGTGACGATCGTCTGGCCGGTGAATTGTTGTTTCAGTTCGTTGATGGGCGCGTCGGCCACCAGTTTGCCCTTGTTGATGATGATGGCGCGATCGCACACGGCTTCCACTTCGCCCAGGATATGGGTGGAGAGGATCACGGTTTTTTCCTTGCCCAGGTCTTTAATCAGCTGGCGGATTTCCACGATCTGGTTGGGATCGAGGCCGGAGGTCGGCTCGTCGAGGATGAGCACCTCGGGGTCGTGCAGCATAGCCTGCGCCAGTCCGACGCGTTGCCGGTAACCTTTCGACAGTTCGCCGATGTGTTTGCCGGCATGGCTTTCGAGGCCGGTGCGGGCGATCATGGCCTCGGCGCGCTGGCGCGGATTTTTGATGCCGTGCACCCCGGCGGCAAACTGGAGGTATTCGCGCACATACATGTCGCGGTACAGCGGGTTGTGCTCGGGCAGGTAGCCGATGCGGGCACGGGTTTCCATCGATTTTTCCGCCACGTCGAAGCCGCACACTTCGGCCGTGCCGCCGGAGGGAGGCAGGTAGCCGGTGATGATCTTCATCGTGGTCGTTTTGCCGGCGCCGTTGGGGCCGAGAAAACCGAGCACTTCGCCCCGGTGGGCTTCGAAGTGGATACCGTCGACGGCGCGTTGCTCGCCGTAAATTTTAACCAGGTTGCTGACTTTTACAGACATGTTCGGTGTGGTCGGACGTGTTGGGGCGGCAAAAGTAGGGAATTTACCGGCCCCGGTCCCATCATTTCATTTTCCGAAACTCGCGCTCCACCACGGTGTCGAGCTGATCGACGTTGAGGTTTTTGGCCACGATCGTGCGGTCTTTGTTCAGGACGTACAATTCCGGCGTGATGTCGACGAAATATTTGGCATAAATAGCCCGGTTGCTGGGGTCGAACACATTGGTAAAGCTGAAACCCTGTTTGACCAAAAAGTCTTTCCACTCCTTGTCGGTTGTGTTCACCGCGATGCCAAACACCTCGACGCCCCGGTTTTTCCAGCGCTGGTAAAATTGCTCCAGTTTGGGCGATTGTTCCTGGCAGTGTTCACAGTCGGGGCTGTACATGAAGATGACGATGATCGGGGCTTTTATCTCGTAAATGCTCTTCATTTGCCCGTACTGGTTGGGCGCCGCCACATCGGGGCCCTTGCGGCCCATGAGGCTGGCCTCCATTTCCCAGGCGTGTTTTTGCAATTTTTCGAGGCTTTCGGGCTTGTCCCAAAAGGCCAGTTCGGGGGTAAAGAAATTTTGGATAATGTGCACGTACACCGCTTCGCCGTCCATCACCGTGCTTTTGGTGTTTTCGTACTGACCGGCGATCCAGTTGGCGAAAAACTTGAAATAGGGTTTGTGCGGCATCACCTGGCGGATCAGCGCGTCGCTGACCTTGATGAGTGAATCGGGATGCTGGGGGGTGAGTTCCTTGATGTAGCGGCGCAGTTTGTTGCCGATCACGGGGGTGTACAGCAGGCGTTCGTCTTTAAAATCGACGCCATCCCAGAAGTGGGCGCGGTAGTACTGCACCTGGCGCGCGGTGTCGGTGTCGCCGTTGGGCTTTTTAAAATCGGGCCAGTCGGGGTTTTGGCCAGCGATTTTGAATTTGGTGAACAGGGCGTCGGGGAATTGCCGGTACAGTTCGTCGAGATGCGCTTTGCGGTCGGCCATCAGTTGGTCCTGCCGGGCTTTGGCCTGCGCGTATTCGGGTGTGCCGGGCGTGCCTCGGCGGATGGTCTCGTTCACCCGGTTGAGCTCGGGGTCTTGCTGGCTCTGGAAGCGGAAGTTTCGGTACAGCAGGTCGGTGTTGAGCGAGCCGTTGACCTCCATGGAGTTAGGCAGGTCGTTGATGTTGCCTTTGAGGCTGAACTTTTGGTCGCGGTCGATCAGGAAGGAGAAGCTCTTATTGCCCGGCAGCAAAAAGTAGTAATACCCCGGCGGAAGGCTCTTGTTGCGGCGCAGCACGAAGTGACCGCCGGCATCGATCACGGCCGAATCGGCCAGGTAGTTCTGGTCGCAGTAGGTGCCGATCAGTTTGGCTTTGCCGGCCGCGAGGCCCTGCATGGTGACGTCGATATACACGCTGTCGGCGGTCTGGGCATGGAGCCGGATGATAGCGACAAACAGGAATACGATCAGGGATAACAGGCGCATGGGATGAGCTTTGGTTAAAACAATGCGCAAAAGTAGCGGCCCTGTGCGGGCGGCAGCGGGGTTTTGAAAAATGTTTGCAAAAATGGCGTTTAGTCCTTCACCCGTCCCAGTCCCAATGCCTGCAGCATAAGGCGGGGCAGTGGTTTGGCCGGGTTGGAGCGTTTGCGCAGGTCGAGGTACCAGCCTATTTTTTTGAGAATGGGGATTTTGTGCGTTTCCACGAATTCGATCAGCGCGCCATCGGGGTCTTCGATATAGGAAAAATACCCGGCGGCTTCACCCATATCGAAGGAGCCGCTGGAATCGACAGTGAAAGGATGGCCTTTTTCGGCGCAGAACGCCTTCATTTCGGCCATGCCCGTGATGTCGAAGCAAAGGTGGATAAAGCCCAGGTCGCCCCAGAAGCGGCCTTCGTAGATTTTGCGCGGCGCGCGGTCGAGGCTTTGCACGAGTTCGATTTCCGTGTCGCCGAGCATCCGGCTGAATGGTCCCTGGCGTTTTTCGGGGTGGCGGAGCAGCACGCGGCGGTAGCGTCCGAAGCCGCCGTCGGCGCCGTGCCAGTCGGGGAAATCGGCGGTTTCGTCATACACAACCGTTTCATAGCCCAGAATTTCGCGGTAAAAACGCATGGAGCGCTCCATATCCGACACGCCGATGATGGCGCCGTACATGCCGCCGGTGAGTTTTTTGCGCTCGGTCAGGAACCAGTCGTCGGAGCCGACAATTTCGAAGGTGTTGCCCCAGGGGTCTTTTACAAAAAAGTGCTCCGGACCGTGCGGCCGCGGCGCTGGATTGCTCTGAATATTGACACCTTGCTTGCGCAGGTGATTGAAAGTGGCGATCACGTCGCGGCTTTTGATCTTGGCGGCGAAAATACCCAGGTCGCCGAGCTGTGGCTGAAAAGACGCCGGCACAGGCGTGCGGCCCGTGTATTGCCAGATCTCCGCGCCGCCGCCGCCTTGCAGATTGAGGGCCAGAATGGCGTGGCGAGCCTGCGGTTGGCCGCCCGTGTAGGGCAGCATTAGCCCGGCCACCGCGGCTTCTTCAAAAATCGGAACATCGAGCCCGAAGTGTGTGCGATACCATTTAAACGCGGCATGTACGTCCGAAACGCCAATCCCGATCTGTTGAATCCCCGAAATAAACATGGAAAAAGTGCGTAAACAAAGTCATTGGATGGCGTAAAGGTAGTAAACAACGGTGTTTATGAAGTTGATAAGGTTGATAAGGGTTGATGGCAATTGCCGTGCTGACCGGGCGATGTGAGGTTGACAAACACGGGAAGGCCGTTCTTTCAACAGCCTCCCCTGCGTGCCTGCGTTGTTCCGAACGCCAGGAAAAAAACCTACCTTCTGATTGTTTTCTCATTACGCCCCGATTCTCGCTACCCAATTATGTTATTTTTTACATTTGCTGAACTTGTTCTTTCGTAGAACAAATATCAATCAAATAATTGACACTGCAAATTTATTGGTCAATAATTTGATAAAAAATATTTCTGCCGAACTTTTTTAATCAATAACAATGCAAAACCTGGGTGAAAAAATAGGTCTGATCGTGCGGGCGCGAGGCTGGCACATGAAGGATTTTGCCGCTCATATCGGCTACACGGCCGAACATTTCTCTCGTTTGATCAAAAGCAAGAAATTCCCCGACAAAGCTTTGATGCGGGTTGCCAAAGGACTTGATATTTCTCCTGAAGAATTGATCAGTATCGAGATTTTAGCCGGCGACCCGCTGCCCCGGTTCCTCGCCGAACCGCATTCGCCGTATTCGATCGGGAAAAAGCAACCAACCGAGGGCGCCGAGATTGCTGCCGAGCGCCTGCAAAATGAAATTACCCGTCTTCAGGGGGAGGTGGATCGACTGCTCGGATTGCTGGAACAGGAGCAATCCATCAGCTCGCGGTTGACCGATACCTTGAAGAATTTATCTGGAAAATAAGCTCAAAGGGCCAGATCAGCCAGGTCGGCCCCGTCTTCACCGCTGCGGATTTTGAATTTTTTTCTTTCAAACAGCCGCCGCATGGCCCCATTGGTTTTGAGAAAACTGGCGGTGATCTTCTTGTATCCCTGCGCCCGTGCGATCTCCAGAATATAGTCGGTCAGCACGCTGCCGAGTCCGTGCCCGTGCCAGGCATCGGCCACCAAAATGGCATATTCCGCCGATTCGCGCCAGCCGTCGCCAACGATACGCACCACACCGACAATCTCTGGTCCGCTTTCTTTTTCCGACACGGCCACGATGGCCATTTCACGGTCGTAGTCGATGTGCGTAAAACGCGACAACTGCTTTTCGTCGAGCCCCGGAACATACCCGAAAAAGCGGAAATACAAGCTTTGACGCGACACGTTTTTAACCATGGCCGCTTCCAGAGGTGTGTCTTCGGGTCGAATAGGGCGCAGCACCAGTTCTTCGCCCGATTTCAGGGTTACCCGGCGTATCCATTGCGTGGGGTAGGGCTGAATGGCCAGGTGGGCAAACGGTTCCGCGCCGGAAGCCGGTTCCTCGGTGAGCGTGCCCTGGCAATGCAGGGCGCTGCCGCCCGATTCGTGCAGCACAAAAGCCGGAATACGCAGCGTTTTGATATCGGCGCAATCGGTAACGAGATAGGCGAAACGGCAGAGCATGGTATACAACCACTCGCGGGACTCTTCTTTTTCGGGCAAAAAACGCAGCAGCATGGCGTCTTCGACCATGTGTTTGGCCAGGGCCAGGTTGAGCGGCGGCAGGGCTGCGGCGTGATCGGGAAGGGCGTTGCCCAGCTCGTCGCCGGCGCCCAGGCGAACGACCGACCCGAACAAGGGGTCGCGGTCGGCGCCAATGGCCAGCAGGCGGCCTTTTTCCGCGATTTTACCGGTCGGGATGCCGTAACACTGGAGCAATTGGCCCGCTTCTTTGGGCGCAATGTCGCGGCGGCCTTGCTGCCGTATGGTGTTCAGAATCTTTCTGGCTTCCTCGCGGCGGATGTCCGGAAACTCTACCGGAAGGTCGTGCGGGACCTCGTACAGCAGTTCCAGATTTTCGCGGTAACGCGCCATGTACAAAAACGTCGTTACGCCCCTTTCGGGAAAAGGGTACCAGGGTAACTTGTTCTGTTCCAGTATTTTACGGCCCTCCACCACAGAGCGCTGCCCCATCCAGGCGGCGTAGTTGGGTTTGAGGGCCACCTGCGAGGCTTCGTTGACCAGCGCGCGGGCGCTGGCCGCGGCGTCGGTGACGCTTTGAGGGGTCAGGATGGTTAGCACGCCATCGACCTGCGGGTCGGAGAGACAGGCGCGCACTGCTTGTCGGAAGTGCTCGGGTGTGGCGTCGCCCAACAGATCGACCGGGTTGTGTTTTTGGCCGGAAAGCGGGCGAACTTCCGACAGGATTTCAAGGGTTTTGGCGGAAAAACCGGCCAGCATGCCGCCTTGCCGGATCAGGGCGTCGGCCGCGAGGGTAGCCGGACCGCCGGCGTTCGAGACGATGGCCAGGCGTTTGCCGCCCGGCAGCGGTTGGGTGGCAAGGGCCTGGGCGGAATCGAACAATTGCTGCACCGTACGCACCCGGATGATGCCGGCCCGCCGGAACGCGGCGTCGAACACCTCGTCGTTGTCGGCGCCGCCGCGCAGCACCACGATGGGTTTTGACCTTGCAAATGCGCGCGCAGCACTCAGAAAGGAACGGGCGCGCACCAGTTTTTCCATATAAATAAGGATGCAGGCCGTGCGGGAATCGGCGCCGAAATAATCAATCAACTCCGCATAACCCAAATCTGCCAGACCGCCCACGGCCGCCACGTGGCTGAATCCCACGCGCTTTTCAGCGGCCCAGTCGAGAATGGCCGCCCCCAGAGCGCCGCTTTCGGTAATCAGCGCCAGGCGGCCGGCCTCGGGCAGGGCGGGCGCCAGACTGGCATTCAGGCCGATAGCCGGCGTGAGAATACCCAGCGAATTGGGACCCATGAGGCGCAGTCCGTAGCGGCGGGCAGCCGCCTGTACGGCCGGTAAAAGTTTCTGGTTGCCCTTGGTTTCGGACGTAAAACCCGCCGACACCACGATCGCGGCTTTGATGCCGGCTTTCCCGCATTCCCTGACCAGATCGGGCAGGGTAGGCGCCGGGGTGGCAAAAACGACCAGATCGGGTTTTTGTGGCAGATCGGCCACGGAAGGCCAGCAGGTTTCGCCCTGTACGGTTTTGTATTTCGGATTGACGGGGTAAATGGCGCCGTTGTACCCGCCGTTGAGCAGGTTGCGCAGCACGGCATAGCCCACTTTTTCACGCTTGTCGGTGGCGCCGATCACGGCAACCGACTGTGCGAAAAAAAACTTGTCGAGGATTTGCTTCATCATAGGTTTCTAAAATTTCCAGTGTTTCTGGAGTAATCCGGCGGCCGAATGCAGGTGCATTTCGTAGGTTTCCCAGAGCCGGAGGCCGGAGCTCGTTTGCACTTCGGGAAAGGGCAATTCTGCCTGTCCGTTGACGCCGGCGAGAAAATTGTGCACGCAACGGGGCAATTCTTCCACGTTATAACCGCCTTCGAGCACGGCAAACAGTTTGCCGGGGAAGGTCTCGGCCAGTTGCCGGCCAATGTAATGGTAAAAATTGCCGCTGGCCCGCAATTGTAGCACCGGGTCGTACTGATGGGCGTCGAAGCCGGCCGACACGGCGACCACATCGGGTTTGAACTGCTCGGCAATGGGCAGGAAATACTCGATCGCGTGCCGGAAAATATCGTCGCCGCTGCCCGAGGGCAAGGGGATATTAATGGTGTAGCCTTTGCCCTTGTCGGCGCCGATCTCGTGCGCGGCGCCGTTGCCGGGGTAGGCCGGGTATTGGTGCAGCGACCAGTACATAACCTGGTTGCTGTGGTAAAAAATATCCATGGTGCCATCGCCCAGATGGCCGTCGAAGTCGAGGATCAGCACTTTTTTGCCCTCGTTGACGGCTTTTTGCGCGGCAACAGCGACGTTGTTGAACAGGCAGAATCCGTGCCCCTCGCCGGCATAGGCATGGTGACCCGGCGGCCGCACCAGGGCGAAATCGCCGCGTTCCATCGCCAGTATGGTAGCGCCCACCGCCGCTGCCGCCGCTTCATAACTACCCCTGGACGTTTCCGTATCGCCATCGAGCGCCTGCCTGACGGCGCAGAATTCGCGCACTTCCTGGATATACCGCTTGCTGTGTACCAGTTCGAGGTACTCCGCGCCGTCGGGCAGCTCGGGCTCCGCTGCCAGTTCGCCAAACGCCAGCAACCGCGAGCGATGCTCCGGATGGTCGGCGCTGGTGTGGTGATCGAGTACCTTCGGGTGGTAGAGTAAGTTCATGATGATAAAGGGTTGATAAGGTTTATAAGGTTTATAAGGTTTATAAAAAGGAGGGTGCGCGCTCTTGCGAGGGGGATGATTTTAATGGACGGGTTTCCCGCCCCAATTTCAGTAGTTTTACCCGGATAAATCATGCCCTATGCGTTCGATCTTTTTTACCCTTTTCATTTTTGTATTTTTTAGCCCGCTTGCAGCCCAGGTGACCTACCTGCACTGCGGAAAACTGATCACCATGGCCGGCGGAAATGCCGTGTCGCAAAAAGAAATGACCCTGGTGGTGCAGGGCGATACCATTGCCCGGGTAGAAAAAGGCTACAGGCCCGCACCAGCCGGCGTCCGGGTGATCGATCTGAAAGACAAAACCGTGCTGCCCGGTCTGATCGATTGTCACGTGCATTTTGAATTTGAACAAAGCCGCACCTCGTACAACGAAAAATACGTACTCAACCAATCCGACATCGCCTACCGCGCCGAAGTGTACGCCGGTCGCACCCTGCGCTCCGGCTTTACCACCGTGCGCGACCTGGGCGGCAGCGGGGTGAATATTTCGCTGCGCAACGCCATCAACAGCGGCTGGGTGGAAGGCCCGCGCATCTTTACCGCCGGCAAAGCCCTCAGCATCACCGGCGGCCACGGCGACCCGACCAACGGCGCCCGCTGGGACCTCTTCGACCCGCCCGGCGCCGAAGAAGGCGTGGCCGACGGACCCGACGAGTGCCGCAAAGCCGTGCGCGAACAGGTGCAGCGCGGCGCCGATTGCATCAAGGTGTGCGCCACCGGGGGCGTGCTCAGTCTGGCCCGCGACGGCCGCCTGCCCCATTACGCCGACGACGAACTCGTCACCATCGTCAAAACCGCCCGCGACCTGGGCGTCGACGTGGCCGCACATGCCCACGGCGACGAAGGCATGCGGCGGGCCGTGGAAGCGGGCGTCGTGAGCATCGAGCACGGTACCTTCATGAGCGAAGCCACCATGGACGCCATGAAACAACACGGCACCTGGTACGTTCCCACGCTGACGGCCGGCTGGGCCGTGAGCGATTCGGCGTCGCTGGCCAAAGGATTTTTCCCCGAAATGGTGCGGACGAAAGCCCTTGGCATCGGTCCGAAAATACAATCCACCCTGGGCGTGGCCTATAAGCGCGGGGTGAAAATCGCCTTCGGTACCGATGCGGGCGTATTTCCGCACGGACTGAATTACCTCGAATTCGGGCGCATGGCCGACGCCGGCATGTCGAACCCCGACATCCTCCGCTCCGCCACGGTCAATGCCGCCCAGTTGTTGCGCTACGACCATCGCGTTGGCACGCTCGAACCCGGCAAATACGCCGACGTCATCGCCGTGGAAGGCGACCCGCTGCTCGATATCCGCGACATGGAGCAGGTGCGTTTTGTAATGAAAGGAGGGAAAGTGGTGCGGGAATGAGCCGTTGGTGTACTTTGACAGGATTGAATTTATTTGGACAGGATTTACAAGATTTACAGGATTGATTTAAGCAGCTTCGCCGCATGTTTTTTTATCCTGTAAATCTTGTAAATCCTGTCCAAATAAACCTGTCCGGTCCATATTTCTATAAGCAATTACTTCATAAACATCGGCTGGCAAACCTGTTGAAACCATAAAAATATTTCTCCGGCGTTTACATTTGCCGTCACACAACGGATTCCATTCGTGCAAAGCCTCTTTCTCACCAATCGTTTTTTCTGGGTACTCGGCGGCATCGCGGCGCTGTTTGCGCTGGCGTTCCCGTTCCCCGTGTTGCTGCCCCTGGCCCAGTTGGCCTTTGCCCTCGCCTGCGCCCTGGTGCTGGTGGATGCCGCGCTCTTGTTTTTTCAGCAACCCAACGTTTTTGTTCGCCGCAAACTCAACCCCGTGTTTTCGCTCAGCGACCCCAACCCGGTAGAGATCCTGCTCGACAACAAAGGCAATCAGTACCTCGAACTCACGGTCATCGACGAACTGCCGGAACAATTTCAGCGCCGTGATTTTCAATTCACCGTGCGCCTCCGGCCCGGCGAGGCCTACATCGCCGAACACAAACTTACCCCCCTTACCCGGGGCGTGTACGCTTTTGGCAACATCAACGTGTACGCCGTCAGCCGCATCGGGTTGCTCGAACGCCGGCTCATCTTCCGCCAGCCCGAAGAAGTGGCCGTGTACCCCTCCATCATCCAGATGAAGCGCTACGAGCTGCGCGCCATGCGCCAGATCGCCCACGAAACCGGCATCAAAAAAATGCGCCGCATCGGGCACAGCTACGAGTTCGAGCAGATCAAAAACTACGTGCAGGGCGACGACTACCGCAGCATCAACTGGAAGGCGTCGGGCCGCCGCGCCGCCCTGATGGTCAACCAGTACGAAGACGAGCGCAGTCAGCAGGTGTACTGCATTATCGACAAAAGCCGGGCGATGAAGATGCCCTTCGAGGGTCTCAGTCTGATGGACTACGCCGTCAATACCGCCCTGGCCATCAGCAACATCATTCTGCGCAAGCAGGACAAAGCCGGGCTGCTGAGTTTTTCCGACGTGATCGGTTCCACCATCAAGGCAGAGCGCGACACCGGCCAGTTGCGGCGGATTATGGAAACCCTGTACCGCGAAAAAGAACGGCCGGGCGAAGCCAATTTCGAGCTCTTGTACGAGGCCGTCCGCCGGCTCATCGGCGCCCGTTCGCTGCTCTTGTTGTTTACCAATTTCGAAAGCCGCTACGCCCTCGAACGCGCCCTGCCCACCCTGCGCCGCCTCAATCGCGGGCACTTGCTCGTGGTGGTCTTTTTTGAAAACACCGAAGTGCGCGCCCTGGCCCAGGAAGAGGTGCTGCGCACGGCCGACATCTACCGGCAGACGGTGGCACGGCAGTTTTTGCAGGAGAAAAAAGAGATGGTGCACATGCTGCGGCAGTACGGCATTCAGGGCATTCTGACCAAGCCGCAGGACCTGACCCTGAACACGATCAACAAGTATCTGGAGTTGAAGTCGAAGGGGTTGATTTGAGGGGTGGCGGTTGTATGGTGCGCCACCTGTACACTGGTCCGTTTTGAGGGAGGATTTAAGGTTCTATCTCCCTGATTGCCAACATTATGCCGCGATGCGGCACACATTTCTCCACGTCATTGCCCCAAGGGCTACATACGTTTTGGCCGCGATGCGGCCCGGAAGGGAGATTGCATTCCATTAGACAAAGCTGTAATCGATCAAATGACCACAGCTGCCGCATCGCGGCCAAACGTATGTAGTTGATTTGAGGTGGGCATCACTGCACCAGTATTTTTTGAATTAAATGCTCGCCTGCTTCATCTCTGACTACTAAAAAATAAACACCGGGTGAAAGTGGTTGTCTCCCCGACAAACTGAACGTTGCGGGGGTAAGTGCGTAAAGGGAAATGTTCGCTCGGTTTATTTCAATACCATCCAGGCGAATCAGCTCAATCGTGTATACGCCGGCTCTTGTAACAATCAATTCTGCTTCTGCCGACGAATTGGAGGATACCGGGTTTTGAACTTGAAGCCACATGGTCTGGTGCGTCTCGGGGATCTCTTCCACAACAGACGAGCCGCAATTTGTCTGTACCTCATACGCGCCAATATCCACCGTATCGCCCACGATGCGCGGATAACCTTGGTAATCCTGCGTCAGATCAAAAGTGTCGGTGACGGTAGAACTACCTTTGTTTTGCCCGGGAAAACAGAAAAGAGGTTCGAGCGTCGTTCCCACCGTATCTATAAAATTGGGCCACTGGGCGTAAATCATTCCTTCTCCGCAAGGATCAACCCCGTTGTAGGAGCAGCTTCCCAGATTGATCATGCAGTGTTCAACAGTGTAGTCATTTACGTTAAAATTAAACGGATCGTTGTTATAAAAAAGGCGATAGGGGCCTTCCACCTGTGGTTCCCAGACTATCGAGTTCAGGATTTGCATTTTCATATAAAACGAGTCGTTGAAATCCGGGGTCCAGTATTTGACGAAGGGAGCTACGCCGTTGCGAAAAAAGGAACAGTTGACAACATGGGCATTGGAAACGCCCAAATCGCCGGAAAGGGTAGTGACCGCTCCGGTATTGTACAGAAATACTGAATTGGAGATGGTTGTTCGATTGACCGATGGAAGTCCTCCTGATCCTTTTAAAAAAAATGATCCGGAGCCGTTTGTGCCGGACAGGTTGCCCAAAAAATAACAGCGGTTGACTTTAATGTTAGTGTGGGCGCCGCCGAGCCTTTCAATGATCATGCCTCCGCCGCTGCTTAGAGAAAAATTACTTTCGAAGAGGGATGATTCAATACTGATTTTTGCGTCTCCATTCAGCCCGCACAAGAAGTAGATACCACCGCCAGCGGCGAATTTGGTGCGATTGAGAAAGAACGTACTTTCTTTGACCAAAAATTCCGTGGCTTGCCCAATGCCAATGTTGTAATGACTGAGGCCGCCTGCGCCGTTGTGGCCAAAATTTGAAGAAAAATTGCATTGCACGACTTCGTAGCGGACAGGGGCATCTTGTGTTTCCAGATAGACGCCGCCGCCTTCAAGGAAGGCCGAGTCTTTGGTGAAGGCACAGCGCAACAGTTGTACAGTATCGGTTGGGGTGAGTATGGCAAGACCGCCGCCGCCCTCAAATCCGTAGTTTTCAATAAAAGAGCAGTCTTTGATGCAAAATTTGTTCTGGGCAGTATTTCTACCGGTTTTAAACAACCCTCCGCCATGCCAATTGGCTCTGTTGCGGCGAAATGTGCAGTTTTCTATCGCCGGAACACAGGCGAACGCCTCATCTCCGATGCAGGCAATTCCCGCGCCGGCATAACCATAATTTCTTACCAGCGAACAGTTTCGGATAACCGGACTGGCAAGGGGGTGATCCTCGTTGGCCACAACAAGTATTCCCCCGCCGAACGCGGTCGGGAAGGGATCATTGTAATCCCCGGTTTTACCATTGGTCACTGTGAATCCATCGATCATCGTCAGGCTGTCTCCCCCATATATCTGAACGACGTGATAGGCATTGTCCTGAGTTGTTGGGGTGCCGATTTCGCCCGATAATATGGTTGGGTGATCGTTCACATCGCGTTCATCCACAGATGTTTCGACGCCTGCAAAACCGCCGTACATACGCACACCTTCCGGCAGTTGAAAAGAGATGTTTCTGTCTGCCGTGTTTGTTGTAAAATAGGTGCCCTCGGCCACCCAGATTATATCACCGTAGGCCGCGGCAGTTAGTGCGGATTGTAAATCTGTAAAAGCGTCGGCCCAGGTGAGGCCGTTGTTGCCGCCGGTTGCAGAGGAGTCGACCAGCCAGGTTTGCTGAGATGATGCGAGAAGCGGCAGAAGGATGAGTATTGCAGCGAATCTGTTTTTCATACTGAAAAATAAAGGTATGCTGCTCTGATTAGAACGATGATTTAAAATAACAGCAGCGTTTTGATCGCCGGTGAAACGTCCTGCTGAATGCTCAATATTGGGTTACACATTATGCCGCGATGCGGCACACATTTATCCACGTCATTGCCCCAAGGGCTACATACGTTTGGCCGCGATGCGGCCCGGAAGGGAGATTGCATTCCATTAGACAAAGCTGTAATCGATCAAATGACCACAACTGCCGCATCGCGGCCAAACGTATGTAGCCCCGGGGTAATGACAGGGGCGTTTCGCGCCGCATCGCGGCATAATGTAAGCGGTTCCGGTAGAAATATGCAGGCAGGCGGCAAATTGCTGTTGTCAAAGAAGATTTTGTAAAGTATTTGGATGTTTTTCTCGAACCGGACGAAATTGTTCTTTCTGGGGTGACCAAGCGTACAAACCTTCCGTTATTGCAATTTATTAAAATCCTGGAAGACAAAAAGTTTGTCCTCAAAGAGGTTCGAACCATCACCAGTACCAAAAAACAAAAAGTCAGTCGTTTGGTGCTCCATACCATGTATAAAACGAAAGTCAGCAAGTAGGAACCATCCTGCTTGCTGACTTCAAAACACCCATGAATTATAATGCACGAAGCATCCTATTCGATACGTCCGGAACGTTTGGGCGCCTCAAAAATACGGGTTTTCTGGCACTTTGTAAAGAGACCGGCAAAATAGCATTAGCCGAACGCCGGAGTGGCGCCTGAACAATTGCTATGGCTGCCCCTCACCCCTCCCGCACCTTCACATATTCAATCCCCAGCACATTTTTTTCAAACCATTTCAGTGAGGCCTGCACCTTGTCGCCCGTTTGGGTATCGCATTTAAAAAACAGGTAGTAGAGTTGCAGGCAATGACCCACGCGGTGCAGCAGGCTCACGAGACTGCGTGCGCCGGGGGCGGTGCAGCCCGGGCGGGCGCCCAGCCAGGCGTAGTAGGCGTCGTCGTGGGTTTCGATGATATCGAGCACGAAGGGGTCGTCGGTGTAGCGTTCCATGAAGCGCCGCGCCAGGATGCTGTGGTGCTGGTCCCAGTTGCGGGGGCGGCCGCGGTCTTCGGCGTATTTGAAGGTGTCGTGCGCGAGGGCGATCAGGCGGAGGCGCTGTCGGTCGGCCCCGGGCAGTTGGGCAATGCGGTCGATGTTGTCGAGCACTTCGCGGACGTGGTAGACCACCAGCCCTTCGGGATGACCGAAACGGGGCTCGCCCCAGCGCAGGCCCTGCTGAAATTCGGGCAGGGTCAGGAGCAGGCGTTCCAGTTCCGTTTCGGGCTGAAGCAGGGTGTCGAGCGGCAAGTAAGCGTCCGGCGAGGGTTTCATGTCGGGCGTTTGTCGGTCAGCAAAGGTCGTTGGTCGGGCAATTGCGGAGATGGAAAACACGGGGACAATTTTTTTCGTTCTGCAACACGTGATTTGCGCGGAAAAAACTGGACACCGGGGCGGAAGATAAGGATGGTTAATGAGGCGTTAAAATATTGAACAAGCGCAGCAAATGATTTTTTGACGCGTTTATCTCGCATCCCTTTCAAAGCAAAGTTACTCAAACCTT
>JAEUUU010000122.1 GCA_016787345.1 Saprospiraceae bacterium
TCGATCTCGATGGTATCGCGGGTCAGGGGGTATTCCGTGTAGCCCCAGTAGCCTTCGAGGTACGAAAATTCGAGGTTGTTGAACACCACGCCCACGCCCGGCGCGCCGGGTGCGATTTCGGGCACTTTGATACGATTGCCGAATTTGTCGTAGGCTTCGTAGCGGAATTCGAGGGTGTTGTTATCCGAGCGCAGGATATGTCCCGCCACGCTGATCGTCGGAGAGATCCAGGGCAGGGGTGTGGCATTGGGCGGCAAATGGAACGGGTAGGCAAACACCACGTTGTTTTTGGTCATTTGCGGAATGTAGAACGTCCCGTAAATGGAGTCTGGCAGCGAGTTTTTGATCACGATATTGATCGTGCCGCTTTTCAGATCGGCGCGCCGGATTGTCACGGAGTCCGGCGCTTCAAAGGGCGCGACCGTGAACGTATCGGCGATTGGGACCAGGCCGGTTTCAAAAAACGTAAAAATATCCGTGGCGGGCTTTTTGGCCACGTCTCCGGAGTAAAAGAGGGTCATGGAACCGTCGGCGTTTACCTGAATGGTATCGCCGGCCAGGGTATCGTTGAGCACCTGATCCATCAGGTCTTTGATGTTCAGGGTGGTGTTGAACAGCGGGAAAGCGTATTCGGCGCTATGGTCGGCCAGTTCCGTATCATCGAATACAGATTTCCGGCAGGCTGCCAACAGGGCGAGGAGGAGCAGGGCGCCGGTCAAAAGGCGCAGTCCGGGCAGTTTTATTTTCATGAATAACAATCGGTTGGGTTTGCGACAAGGTAAAAGTTGGTTGTGGTGAAAACCGCCAGGCGGCAGGGTCGGGGCCCTGCGAAAATATGGATTTAAAAACTAAAGCCGACGGATACCTGTACGTTGAAATTTCGGTCGTTGTCGTCGCGGTAGATCAGCGATTTGTCGGCATTGGTTGCGCCGCGGGCCAGGTCGGCGTCATTATTGGTCAGGTCGGCCAGGCCGTATTGCAGTCGGGCGCTGAGGTAAAGCGAGCGGCTGAAATAGTAGGAAGCGCCGCCGATCAGGCCGTAGTCGAGGGTATTGAAAAGCGAGCCCTTGTCTTCGGGGTAGTCGAAATACGCGCCGAGTTGCTTGGGCAATTCGAGGTTGCGGTTGTCTACTTTAACGACAAAAGTCGAACCGTCGTCTCCCTTACCCGGATCATCTTTGCGATAGTTGTAATCGAGGTTGAACTGGATTCGGTCGATGGAGTTGCCCAATTCGGTTTTTCCGTTTTCGTACGTGAGCGAACCCGTGCCGTAGGAACCGATCAGAATCCCCAGATAACCGCCGGCCGACAATTCGAAATCGCCCCAGCGGGCATACCCGTAAATGGGGAGGTCGAAGTAGGAGTTGTTGATATTAACCAGATAGTTGGTAGTGCCGGTGCTGTACGTGCTGCCGCCGTCGTAGTTGAAAATACGATACGAGGGGCCTTTGAATTCGTATTTGGCGCCTTTTTTCGAGTACAAAAATTCGCCACGCACGCCGTAGTTATCGGTAAAATTATAACCCAGCGACATGCCAATGTGGAAGCCCGTCACGTTTTTCCACGATTCGAGGCTTTCCCCCGAGGACGCGAGTTCGGAAGGCCCGTCGATGCGGGCGAAATTGAGGCCGGTTTTAAAACCGTAGCGCAACTGGGCAGAAAGGGGAAGGCTGAGCGCGAGCGCGAAAATTGCGGCAAGTGTAAGTTTGAGTTTCATTGCGATGTGTTGTTAAAAGATTCGGGTCGGCAAAAGTACGTGTTTAGGCAAATTGCACTTCAGAAGCAAATGAACGAATTGGCACACCGAATCGCTACCTTTGCCCGCCAAATAACCCCGAGCATTGGTGAACTTTTTGCCGGTTCGGCTCATTTTGATCAAAAAATTGCCCTGACATGAAAGATTGGCCACTTTGGGAAGTCTTTATCCGCTCCAAACAAGGTCTGAGCCACAAACACGTCGGCAGCCTACATGCCGCCGACGAACAAATGGCGCTCGAAAACGCCCGCGACGTCTACACCCGCCGCAACGAAGGCGTCAGTATCTGGGTCGTCGAATCGAAACACATCCACGCTTCTACGGAAGACACCGATGCGTTCTTCGACCCGGCCAACGACAAAGTGTATCGCCACCCGACATTTTACAACCTGCCCGACGAGGTAAAACACATGTAAGCCGCCGCCGCCCTCTCATGTACCCACCACATCTCGACTATCTCCTCCGGCTGGCCGACAACGCCCTCATCCTTGCCCAACGCCTGGGCGAATGGTGCGGACACGGCCCGGTGCTCGAACAAGACATCGCCCTGACCAATATCTCCCTCGACCTGCTGGGGCAGGCCCGGATGTTGTACACCTACGCCGGTGAACTGGAAGGCCAGGGGCACGATGAAGACGCAATGGCTTACCTGCGCGACGTGCACCAGTTTCGCAACGTCCTGCTGGTTGAACAACCCAATCAGGATTGGGCTTTCACTATCGCCCGGCAGTTTTTCTACGACGCCTATAATTTTTACAATTATAAAGCGCTCATGCAAAGCGCCGACGAGCGCCTGGCCGCCATTGCCGAAAAGTCGCTCAAAGAGGTCACCTACCACCTGCGCTTTTCCTCCGAATGGATGCTCCGGCTGGGCGACGGTACCGAACTGAGCCATCAAAAAATACAAACGGCTGTCGACGAACTCTGGCCGTTCACCGGCGAGCTGACCGCCCCAAATGCCACCGACGAAGCCCTGTCGGCAGCCGGAATTGCACCCGATATGCATGACATTCAACCATTGTGGCAAGAGAAAGTAGCCGCTATTCTCTCGGAAGCGACGCTTAAGCAACCTGCCTCCGCCTGGATGCAATCCGGCGGCAAAGACGGCCGGCATACAGAATACCTTGGGTTTATTCTCGCAGAAATGCAATATCTGCAGCGCACCTACCCGGGGCAGCAATGGTGAATCAGGCTTCTACTGCGTTTTCCAATAGCGTCAAAGAGCGGGATTCCGTATCCATTTCAGCCATTATTCCATAGGGCAGAACGGCCTGATAAGGCACGTGACCAAAAGGAATGCCATACATCGCCGGCAAGCCCAGAGGCGCCAGCAGATCGCGCAGGGTATCTTCCAGCGACAGGGAGAAACTGCCCTCTTTCGGCTGGCATTCGGCAAAAACACCCAAAACTATCCCGGCCGCCCGTTTCAAATTTGTCGCCTGAATAAGCTGGGTAAGCATACGGTCGATTCGGTATGGTTGCTCGCCGACATCTTCGATAAATACGATTTTGTCGCGAAAATCCGGCTCGAAAGCCGTTCCGGCCAGTGCCGAAAGCAAGGCCAGGTTGCCGCCGGTCAGCCGCCCGCGCGCCTTCCCGGGAGCAATCACAAAGGGTCGATATTCCGGTCCGGTCAATACATCGGTGGCTGCCGGCGCCACAATAGTATGTTCGGATTTTCCCTCCGTCAGCACCGCGCGAAAATGCTGCAAGGTGTTATCCGGAAAATCGCCGGCCGCAACCGTACCGTGAAAAGTCACCAGGCCCGTTTTTTGACCGATGGCCACGTGCAGCGCCGTGACGTCGCTATAACCGATAAACGGCTTCGGGTTGCGCCGGATCAGGTCAAAATCAAGATCGGGCAAAAGCCTGCTGCAGCCGTATCCGCCGCGAATACACCATACCACATCGACCTCTGGGTCGGCAAAAGCCCGGTGCAAATCGGCAAGACGGTCAGCATCCCGACCGGCCAAATGCCCGTATTGGTCGCGCAAATGATCGCCCGCTTTCACCTGGTAGCCGAGCGCCGAGAGGTTTGCGAACGCCTTGTCAAATTTTTCCGGCGCAGGCGGACTGGCAGGTGCGATCAGGCCTACTACGGCGCCGGGACGGATCATCCTGGGTTTTAATATTTTCTGCTTCATAAATTGGTCGCTCAACATTTGACTTGCCTGCCCTTGTAAAGGCAGCAACAATCCACCCAGCGCCGCTGCGCCGGTGCGAAGAAAAAAGTCTCGGCGTTTCATTGTGAAGGCTGCCGCTTCCGGCTATCCATTGTCGGTCAGAGTTTGATAAATATTTTCCGGCGATACAAGTACCAGCAACATACCCAGCACAGCAGCATGTATACCACGGCAAAAACAGCCGAACTAAACGCTCCGCCGCCATCCATCGGATGAAAAAGCGCATTGTAGAGCCACTCCCGGACGTTTGTTTCGGCGCCGTCAGCCCCGGTCCAGGTGATAGCCGACCAAAGCATAACCAATGCCTCCGACAACACGTATGCAAACAAGGCATTCATACCCATAATGATAAAAAACTGCGGGGCCCTTTTCCAACCTTTTACATCAAGTATCCACACGCTGATGGCCAGCAAAACCATGGAATACCCTCCGGCGTACAGGACAAACGAGCTTGTCCACAGTTTTTTATTAATGGGAAAAAACAAATCCCAGCCCAGCCCCAAAAAGACACAAATCAGCCCGAAGGCGAGCAAATCACGCACCAGCCGGTCTTTTTGAGCCATGTGGCGGTGCAACAAATTCCCGCTCAACCAGCCCAGCAACACCGTCACGATGGCCGGCAAGGTACTGAGCACGCCTTCCGGATCGAAAGGAATACGAACGCCGGGCGCCACGGTTTCGTGGTACAGGTGTTCGACGCCAAACAACCATTGGTCGAGCCGCAAAACAGCGCTTCCCTCGGCCCCGTAAGGGTCGGCGCCAGGCATTACAAACCAGTTCAGCAAGCCCCAGTACAGCAACAACAACCCGATCGACGTGCCGATCAGCGCCCTTCTGCCAAGGTTTAATACCAATACCGAGGCTATTCCGTATCCCAGGGCAAGGCGCTGTGGCACTCCCATGATGCGCCAGGTATCCCAATTTTTCCAGAGGAACGGGAAATTATTGAGAATGAGGCCCACGGCGAAAAGGAGTATCGTTCGGCGCAATATTTTTCGCCCGGCCTCCGGCGACCAGCGGCGGTCGAATTTGGCAAATGCAAACCACATCGATACCCCGATGATGTACATAAACGAGGGAAAAACGAGATCGGTCGGCGTAAACCCGTGCCAGACCGCATGGCGGAGCGGCGGGTACACATGGGTCCAATTGCCCGGGGTATTGACGATAATCATGAAGGCGATGGTCAGACCCCGAAAAAAATCAACGGCTGAATAACGCATAAGTGGCCAAAAGCGATGGTGGAAGAATGGCCAAAAGTAGTTTTTCTTATACGTTGTGCAACCGCAAAGCAGGAAAACCTGTTAAGGCGCTTAGTCCGGCTTATTTTTGCCGCCTCACACTCAACTTCAAATTATGTTGTTCTCTATCGGCACCCGCGTCCGTTTCCGGTACACCGGCGAAACCGGCACCATCACCGCTCAGCTGGATGCTGATATGCTTCAGGTAAGACTCGACAGCGACCCCAGCCTGGAAATTCCGGCGTTTGAAGAAGATCTCGAACGCGATTCGGCTTCCGAACGGGTAGCACCCGGGGCCAAGTTCATTCCAGGCAAACAAGAGAAAAAGCCCGAGCCGCCGCCGCGCCGCGAATTAAAAGCCCAGTACCTTATTCTGAAGCCCAAAGGTTTGCAAATTGGATTCGAGCCGATGTACAACCGCGACGGTACCGTCACCCGTTATAAAACCTGGCTCATCAATGATACCCAGGAGGAGTTTTTGGTGGAATTTGACCTATATGCCGGCGAACGCCGCGTACTGGGCAGCGACGAAAAAATCGGCGCCACCACGGTTATCGAACTGGGCGACATGCTGTACGACGACCTGAATGAAAATCCGGAAGCGGAAATTTCCATTCGCCGGATTACCACGGCAGGGCCCGACGAGCCTTTGTTCAAACTGATCAAAATAAAGCCAAAGCAGTTTTTCAACAGCCTTCAAACGGCCCCTGTGCTCAACCTACTCGTCTATCTGTATGTCGCTTTCGACTCCTTCGAACAACCTGAAAAGAAAACGGATGAAGATTTAAAGTCATACACGCAAAAAAAAGCACGTCCGGCGCGCACACACGCGCCAGGCCACTCCCGCCCCTTCTTCGAACACAACATCGAGGAATTCGCCCACTTCGAGCCCGAAATCGACCTGCATATCGAGAACCTGACGAACGGATTTGCCCGGATTGACAAAAGTGAAATCCTGCGCATTCAACTCATGCACTTCGAGCGGTTTATGGACAAGGCCGTCCGGCTGGGCGTGCCCAAGGTATTTATCATACACGGCATGGGCGAGGGCAAACTACGGGACATTATCGCCGCCCGGCTGAAAGAGTTCCCGGAAGTGCACAAGTTCAAAAATGAATACCACCACAAATACGGATACGGCGCGACCGAGGTGATTTTTCACCATTAAGAGAATGTTGAATAAATAAAAAAAGCGCGCAAAGGAATGTTCCTTTTGCGCGCTTTTTTTGTGATACAACCGGATTGGCAATCAATATTGCCACAGATCGTGTTCGAAATTGAAGATTTCGTTCTTGATCTTTTCCGATTCCATCAAAAGGTCCACACCCGTGGCATATTCCTGAATACGGCGATCGTACACGTTCGACTCTTTGTAAATATAGGAGGCGAAGTGGCGCATTTCGAACATATCTTCCCAGGAGATGGTGGCATTGGTGTTGCCGCCCAGGGTGAATACGCGGTGACGGGCGAAGAGTTCGCGAGCCTGCGGGTAGTAAACCCAGAACAGCGGCGACTCATAACGGAAGTTACCGTCGTTGTCGATCACGTCGATCATGGGTGCAATACCGAGGATACGGACCTGCATCGTCGAAGTTTCTTTGTCGAAGAACCAGACTTCTTTCACGCGGAAGCGCTTCACGTCGGCAAAGTTGATGTCGTTGCGCACCACTTTGACGTTCTCCTCGTAGGTTTCCGGGTCGAAGGTCATCACGGTGTCGGTTTTCGACAGCTTGGACAACACGTCGTCGGTGCTCATACGGTGGGTGAACTTGTCGTCGTCGGTGGTGTACACCGGCAGTTCGCCGTTGCTGGCTGCGTCGGCCAGAATTTTGAAGAAGGGCTCTTCCGGGTAGGCGAACGGGAGGTTCATCTTTTCACGCACGTCAATGACGCGCCAGATGCGTTTTTCCCAGAAAATGTCGCTTTCGCGGATGGGCTGATAGGGCAGCACGCGGCGCTCCATCATAATTTCTTTTTTCACCACATCGTCGAGCGGAGCATCACCGTCTTCGGGCTCGCTGACTTCGGTTTTGATGCCGGTATCTTCAACTGGATCGGCTTCTTCGGGAGTCTGTGCCCAGAGTGCACCGGGAAGGGCAGCCAGGAAAAAACACAGGCAAGTCCATTTAAAAAATGTTTGCATGACTCGCGTTAGGATTGATTAATGATGAGAAGTAGTGTTGAGTAATTTCTTCGAATGGGAGAAACAGTTCAACCGGTTTAGGCCGGTTGAACTGTTATGAGGATATTACTTGATTTTGAAAACCATGCCGGGGATCTCGCGTGCGGCCTGGTCGCCGGGGCATTTCACTTTGATTTCGTCAAAGTAGAAAATATCGCCCGGTTTGGCGCGGTTGACGAGTTCGGTAGTACCCGGGTTGTAGCGACCACCCTGGTTTTGCTTTTCAACCGGGTCCTGGCGCTTGGCTACGTAGGCGATCTGGAAACCCACCACATCGCACTTGGCTTCGAAGTCGAAGTTTTCGAGCACGGGGATAATACCAGACTGCGCTTTAAATTCACCGTTGCCCATTTGGCCGCCTTTGTAACGCATACTCAGGGTAGCGACGGGGTCGGGAATACGTTTTACGCGGAACTGGAAGGTTTGCGATACTTCGCCGCCGGCCACAGTAATCTTGGCCGGGTTGTCGGCCGTAGCCTGCGAGGTAGCTTTCACCGTGTAGTGGCCGCCGCTGCCGCCACCGATCGTAAGACCGCCGGCGCCGCTGGCCGATACGCGAACATCGTTGGACGACACACCGGCCACCGAAACGGTGATCGGGTTGTCTACACCGATATAGAATACGTTCATTTTGTCGAGCTGGATAGCGGCGGAGCGCTGGCCGACTTCGTATTCGAATTCTTTGGTGTAGGTTTTGGTCGTGTTGTCGAGCGGGTTACGCACGTTGATGTTCACCGTGTACTTCTTCACGCCGAGGCCGCTGGCAGTAGCTACATAGTGGGCCTTGCCGCCTTCAACCGGAAGGCTGGAGCCTGCCACGTTGATGCTGATGTTGTCGGCCGTAGAGCTGCGAGCACTCAGGAAGACGTCGGCTTCGTATTTGTCGCCGGAAATCACGTACGATTTCTTGGCGGAAACGACCGGTTCGAATTCGTCAAACTTGATGTCGACACCGCCAACTTTCTCGGCGCACTTGTTGAGTACGGCGGTAGCGGAGTTTTTGGCATCGCTTTGCATTTTACCGAGGATCGGGAAAATAGCGGCCACCGGCATCTGTTTGAACTTGTATTCCGGCCAGTTTTTGGATTGTACACCTGCGGGAATGGCTTCTACGTCGAGCGGCAGCGATTTGGCTACGTCCGCGTCGTTTTCGACCAATTCGAGGAATTTCTGGCGGGTTTCGCGAATCTTGTTTTCGATCTCGGCGCCCAGTCCGTCATTGATAAACATCTTGGTGGTGATGTCTTTGTTACGGATGTCTTTGGGCTGGCCCGGGATTTTCGGATTCTCGCCGCCGGCTTTTGCGAACAACTGGTCGCGGATACCGTCGATATACTTTGCAAAATCGTCTGCTACCTGCAGCGCTTGTTTGGCATTGTTGCGCCATTTCTCATTCTCCGGTTTCGGATAGGCATCAGCTTGTTTGTTGATGCCGCCCATGATAGCGTTGTTGCTCGTCTCGACGATTTCGCGGGTGCTTTTCATACCCTTGTCGAGTGAGAAGAACGCATTCATGACTTCTGCCGAAACGTTGAGGGCCAGCAGCGCGGTCAGCACCAGGTACATCAGGTTGATCATCAGCTGCCGCGGCTCCTTTGGTATTGACATAAGGATCTAATTTTTGAATGTGATGGTTGAAGGAATAACCACGATCAAAATCGCAGCAAATTACTGACGACCGATGTTGGCCATAGCAGCCAGCATGTTGCCGTATACGGTGTTGAGCGAGCCGAGATTCTTGTTGAGCGAAGTGAGCTGGTCTTTGTAGTTGCGTACGTCTTCGGCAGATTTGGCCATATCAGACATAGCCTCGTTCATCTTCGTGTAGAAGTTGCTCATGGATTTGATCTGGTCTTGCGTACCGGAGAAGTCGACTTCCTGCAGGGCTTTCAGTGCGCCCATGCTTTTCGACATCGACTGCAGTTCGGTCAGCATACCGCCCAACTGGCGTTCTACCACGTCGCCGTGCAGCGGCTTGAATTCTTCCAGATTGGCGTTGGTGGCGCCGGCGGTCAGCGGTTGCATACGGGAGTTGTAGTCGTCAAGACCCGGATACAGTTTGTGCCAGTAGTAATCGGGCTCCGGACCGATAAGACCGAGAAAGAGGAAGATGATGGCTTCGGTAGTCAGACCCACGATAAGCAATTCGGAAGCAAACTCCCAACTTTCCAGTTTGAAGAGCGCGCCCATAAGTACGATGGCAGCACCTACACCGATCAGGAGGTTTTTAACATACTTGAAAGACTTGGTTTTGACGAAACTCATTGTTTTTAATCTTTTTAGCAGTTTGAAGAAAATAGTTAAGCGAAGAATTAGATGGTTTGGCTAAAACGTCGCAAAAGTAGCAGCGGGTTGTAATTTATCCGACGAAATTTTCGGATAAAATACTGGTCGTCAGGCTGATTTGTCCGCAAATGACGAACTCAGACAGAACACCAGGAAGTTTTTTGTTTTAAAACGGATCGGGAGGGAGAGGGCACGTGGCGTGTCGGAATGACGATTAGAAAAACCGAAGGGCAAAACGCTGTACACATGAAAAAATTATGTGACGTCTGATTTTTGCTTTGCCCTTCGGTTTGATGCCCAATTATTTGGAGAATTTAGAAGTCGTTGATCGAACGACCGAGGAAAGTCAACACACAGCGGAAGCCGATATAGCACTTGGTCGTGTCCTGATATTCCCAGGAGCGGGTGCCGGTCTGGAGGAAGAAGGCAACATCTTTCCAGGAACCGCCGCGGATTACTTTGCGCTTGTAGGTCTGCGGGTCTTCGTCCTTGGCGTCGTAGCGGATGTCCGGGTTGAGGTCGTGCATAAACGAGTAGGCATTTTCGAAGTATGCCGTTTCCGTCCATTCAGCCACGTTGCCGGCCATGCAATAGAGACCGTAGTCGTTCGGGTAGTAGCCGTCGGCTTTTACCGTGTACAGACCGCCGTCTTCCGGATAGTTGCCGCGACCAGGCTTGAAGTTGGCGAGGAGGCAACCTTTGGCGTTACGGGTGTAGTAAGCGCCCCAGGGATAGGGGGCTTCTTCACGGCCGCCGCGGGCGGCGTATTCCCACTCATGTTCGGTGGGCAGGCGGAAGTCTTCCGAAGTCACGCCGTCGCCGTACATGTTCCATACTTTGGTGCGCCAGTAGCAGAACGCTTTGGCCATTTTCCAGTTGACGCCTACCACGGGATAGTCGTCGAATGCCGGGTGCCAGAAGTAGTTACGCGTCATGGGCTCGTTGTACGAGTAAGCATAATCGCGAATCCAACTCAGGGTATCCGGATATACCTTGATTTTTTCTTTGTGAATGTGGCTGGTGCGGTTGCTGTTGCGATCGTGCGCAGCGCGCTGCCAGTCGTACCACTGGTATTCGAATACCAGTTTGGTCACGTCGATTTCCTTGCGGCCGGCGAAACGCTCGTTGCCCTGATAGTACAGGTCCTGGAGTTCTTCGGCGTTGTCTTCCCAGTCGACATCCTGATCCCAGTCGATGAGTTGCTTGTCGCCATCGCCTTCTTCGTCTTCAACATAGTGCTGAAGCGTTTCATGAGCAAGGGAGTCAGACACCCATTGAACGAACTGACGGTATTCGTTGTTGGTGATTTCGGTGTCGTCCATAAAGAAGCCCTGGATAGAGATGGACTTCGGACGGGCCACCAGTGTACGGCTGAGGTCTTCATCACCCGTACCGACATGCAGGGTACCCGAGGGTACGTACACCATGCCGTAAGGATTAATGCCTTTCCATTTCGGACGGTCGGTCACACCAACCAGTTGGCCGCTTTCTTTTCTGCCGCACGAAACGGCTACTACTGCGAGTAAGGGCAGGAGCAGGAGTAATTTCTGTAGTTTTTTCATGTTAAACACCCGTGTTTTCCTACTTAAATGTTCGGTTTGGAAAAAGTGGTCGTAAAGATAGAGGATTAATTTCGTAGCGAAAAAGTTTTCAAAATAAAATTGGCCGTTTCGGGTTGGGTCGGCTGTGCAAAGCACGAGACTAACGCCTTTTTCGGATTCGATTGTATCAAAGGGGCTTTTTTTTAACAAGCATCCGTTATTTCTTCAAAGTTGCCGCTGCTTTCAAAAACAATGCCGAATCCGGCTGCTCAGAAAAAACGGGGATTGTAAATCACCGGCGGCAGTTTGCCCGCTCCGATAGGTTTGCCCAGGTTGTAACGCAGCAGCAATTCATGGCTGCCGCGATTGGCGGCTTTCAGCGGTGACAAAGGGAGGTCGAATGCATACCCCAGGGTTGTTTTTTCATTGATCTTGAGGCCTGCCATCAGTACCGCGGCGTCGCGGGAGGCCGCCCCAAAACCCCGGTAGGAAGCGCCGGCGAAAATATTTTCTCGCCACCGGAAATAAGTCGATAATTCGACCTGCGTCTCTCTGCTGTCTGTTTTCGCCAGCACAGAGGGGTACATTTCCAGGTTTTCGCCCCACCCCACGCGGTAAGCGGCGGTGAAGATATAATGTCGTTCTGGTTTTAAAGAAAAATTTCCATCAGCGCCGGATTTTAACACTGGTGCAAATACGGGCTGTACTGCTGCACCGGCTTCCAAACGCCCGCTTTGCAAATACACCCCGGCCTCTCCAACAGCAGTTCCAGCCTGTACGTTGCCCTCCGGCAGAAACTGGTCGTTGTGGGAAAATGCCCCGCCGGGTTCAGCATAAGTACCTTCCGGGGCGCGCAACTTGGCCCCGTCGAGTACGTACAGCAGGTAACCTCCGCTCACGCCGAACGACAACAGGGTATTACTGCCCAATTCCATCTGATAATTATAACTGCCCACCACCTGCGTCACCCGGTGCGCCCCGATCACGTCGTTTTCCACCCGCATCCCGATGCCGCTACGGATGACGTAGAGCGGTAAATGCACGTTGAAATGCTGGGTTTCGGGCGCGCCCTGCAGGTCGCTCCACTGCTTGCGGTACACGCCGGTGGCCACCAGCGAATTGTCGGTGCCGGCGCGGGCCGGGTTGAACGCGTAGGGGTTCAGCACGTACATACTGTACTGCGGCGCCTGCTGCGCCAGCAGCCCCGTGACCGCCGCCACTATTATTAATATAGGTGTAAACAGTTTTTTCATGCGCTCAGCGCTAAAAGTGTGGGTGAAAATAGGTCTATTCCGGACGCGTAGCAGCTAAATATTCTTCAAAAGTGCGAATCGGTCGTTGACAGGCAAAATCGCGGCAAATGTAAATCAGCGCGTCATCCTCCCCGGTTTTGCCACTCAGCAGGGGTATCAATACGTCTTCGCGCGCCGAGGCTGCCACGACCTTGTTGGGCACAAAAGCCGCCTGCAACTGCGCCGCTTTTTCGAAGGCATTGCCGCCCACCACGGCTACTTCGTGGTACGGATGCATTTCGTTGAGCATCGCCCCCGCCCAGCGTTCGAACGAAAGCGGGTAGCGGGCCAGTGTATCGCGGACGGCCAGCAGCATTTGCCGGGCCTTTTCGCGCCATTCGCGGCGGTCGAGCAGAATACCGAGGCGTTGCAGGTTGTGCGCCATGGTGCTGTTGCCCGAGGGCGTGGCACTGTCGTACAAATCTTTTTTGCGCAACACGATGTCGGTCTGCTGCTCGGCCGTAAAAAACAGCATCGGCGAAGCCGGATCGCTGAAATAACTCAAAACATAGCTTGCATATTTTCCGGCCTGTTGCAAATAGCGCGTATCGAAGCTGATTTGGTAGCCGTCGAGGAAGGCGGCAATGAAAAAGGCGTAGTCGTCGAGAAAGGCATCGTACTGAGCCTGGCCGTTTTTCCAGGTGTGAAACAGGCCTTCGCCGCCGGGTTGGGCGAATTTTTCGAGGCAAAAATCGAGGTTGCGCAGGGCCGCCTGCCGGTATTCCTCGCGCCCCAAAGCAGTAAAAGCCGCCGCGTAAGCCGAGGCCATGAGCGCATTCCAGCCGAGCAGAATCTTGTCGTCGAGGCCGGGACGTACCCGTTGGGCGCGGTGGGCAAAGAGCCGTTCGCGGCCGGCGCGCAGGCGCTGTTTCAAATCCGCGAGGTCCAGGTCGTTGGTGCGGGCGTATTCCTCGTAAGAGCGCAAGCGGCGCAGGATATTGACGTGCTCCCAGTTGCCGCCCTCGCTGACGTCGTAAAAATCACAAAACAAAGCCGCCTCTTCGCCCAGCAATTGATCGATCTCCGCCTTGTCCCACACATAAAACTTGCCCTCCTCCCCTTCCGAGTCGGCGTCTTCGGCCGAATAAAAACCGCCTTCGGGGTGGGTCATGTCGCGGCGGATGTATTCGAGCGTTTCTTCGATGGTTTCGCGGTACAGGTCTTTTTTCGTCAGTTTGTACGCCTCGGCGAGCACCCCGACGAGCAGGGCGTTGTCGTACAGCATTTTTTCAAAATGCGGCGCCAGCCACTCCCGGTCGGTCGAATACCGCGCAAAACCGCCCCCGATCTGGTCGTAAATACCGCCCTGAATCATTTTGTCGAGCGAGAGCAGGGCGTGCTCCAGCGCCTCGGGCTGGCACGTAAACCAGTGGTAATTCAGCAAATACTGGATCGCCATGGTCGACGGGAATTTGGGCGCCCCGCCAAAACCGCCCTCGGCGCGGTCGAAACTGTCGCGCATGCGGGCGAAAATCGTATCGGGCAAGTCGGCCGGGAACGGCGCTTCGCCGGCGCTTTCGGGACCCATGTCCTGCACGAACACCTCGTCGTTGCCGCGGATGCGGGCGGTAAGGCGCTCGGCCTGTTCGTACACTTTCTCGCGCTCGCTCTCCCACACCCGCGACATGTGCTGCAGCACCTGCAGCCAGGAGGGTCGGTTGTGCGCCGGCCGGGGCGGGAAGTAGGTGCCCGCGTAGAAGGGCCGGCCGTCGGGCGTGAGGAAACAATTGAGCGGCCAGCCGCCACTGCCGTTGAGGATCTGACAGGCTTCCATGTAAATGGCGTCCACGTCGGGCCGCTCCTCGCGGTCGACCTTGATGCAGACGAAGTTGTCGTTCATGAACGCCGCAATGTCTTCGTTTTCAAACGATTCGTGCTCCATCACATGGCACCAGTGACAGGTGGAATACCCGATGCTGACCAGAATAGGTTTGTTCTCGGCGCGCGCGCGGGCCAGGGCTTCGGGCTTCCAGGCGTACCAGTCGACCGGGTTGCCGGCGTGCTGAAGGAGGTAGGGGGAGGTTTCGTGTCGGAGACGGTTCACGGGAATGATAAATGATGAATGATAGATGCTAAATGGCGGGACGGGGGGAAAGGTTTAAAAATCGCGGCTTTGCGGGGGGGATTGGAGCGCGCAGGACACGGATTTGGGCGGATGGGCGTGCTGGGGCAGGATGGCAACGCGGATGACACGGATGACACGGATTGGCGCGGATTTTAAAAGGGTTATTCCTGATTTCATCCTGTTTATCCTGTCCCAAAAAATGTGCCCGCGCAGCGGGTCAAAAAAATCCGTGTTCATCCGCAAAAATCCGCGTCATCCGCGCTCCCAACCCGCCTCAGGCTCGACCCATACGCCGTGCGCTGACCGGCCTTGCTCCGCCGGCCTTGTCCGCACCCGCCGGATGGGCCTCGCTTTAGCACATAAGAAAGCCGGAGCGGTCTCCTCAATACTGAAGGACGAGGCGGAAGCCGATATCGCTGCCGAGACTCGTCGGCCCGTAGGCGAGGCGAATGGCGGCACGGCAACCCTGCGGATCGTTGTTCCAGCCGCCGCCGCGATTCACCCGGTTGTCGCCCGAATCCGGCCCCGTCGGATTCTTCGCCCCCTTGGAAATTGTTTTGTAATAATCTTTTCCGTACCAGTCGCTGCACCACTCCCATACATTCCCGCTCATGTCGTACAAACCCAGGATGTTGGGCTTTTTTTGCCCCACGGGGTGCGTTTGGCCTCCGCTATTGCCACCGTACCAGGCTACTTCATCGAGGTTGTCGCTGCCGGCGTACAGGAACATCCGTTTGGGGTCGGCTTTTTGCCCGCCCCGGGCCGCGTACTCCCACTCGGCCTCGGTGGGCAGGCGGTAGTTTTGGCCCGTGCGTTCGGAAAGCCAGCGGCAGTATTCCGTTGCACCGTACCAACTTACGTTCACAACCGGGTGCTTCTCGTAGCCCGACTGGGGCGCGTACCTGAAAGGGCCTTTCTGGATGGGGATACGGATGCCCCAGTCATGCTCTTCGATCATCGTCATCCCCTGGTACGGCCCGTTTTTGACGGTGGTGCTGCCGTAATCGTTGAGGAAGGCGGCATATTGTTCGTTGGTCACCTCGGTGGCGGAGAGGGCGAAGCCGGAGAGGGTGACGGGGTGCGGGGGCTTTTCGTCGCTATAACAATCTTTGCTTTGTTCGTCGGTACAACCGAGGGGGAGGGTACCGCCGGCGACGGTGAGCATGGTGGGGAGGGGGATGAAGTCTGTATCCAACTTAAAGAGCTCGTATTTTTCGATCAGGTTGATCAATGCAGTGGCAAAGGTGTTGGAGGAAGCATAACCGGCGGATTCCAGGCCCCTGGCCCATGCCTTGTAGTCGGTTCTTTTTAGCGCAAAGAGAAATCCGTAGCGGTTGGTTTTTCTGGGATCTCTCAAAAACTCGCTTTGATCGCGGTACGATTCGGCAGCATCCTGATATTTTCGAAAACAGGTTTCAACCGGATTGCCTTCCGCATCGCGGTCATCTGATGTCATACGATAAGTGCCCCCGGTCCAGTTGCTACCACATTTTAATCCGAAATGGTTGTTGGCCGCCGAAGCCAAATCGCTTTGACCGGATTGGCTTTCCAGAATAGCCATACCCAACAAAATACTTGCTGGCACCCCAACCCGCTCCATCTCCTCAATAGCAATACCCATGTATTGGGCAATATATAATTGTATCAAATTGTCTGCACTGGGGCATCCTTTATACTCCTTTAAACCTTTGGTATCCGGGCATAAGTCGTCCGAGTCCTGCACACCATCTCCGTCTCTATCTACAATCGGATTATTATTTCCCTGCTCCGATGGTGGCATCGGCCGCAACCAGATTGTATCCCTTGCGTTATCCGTTCTTGGTTTAAAGCCGCCCTCCCAGGCCAAATAACCGGGTGCTTTTACCCGAAGCGATACAAAAGCAAAGGGTTTGCCGGGGAATACGTACCCGGCATGGCCCCGGCTGTCGCTGGTCATGGGCCGGATGCTGCGCGTACTGATTTCAGCATTGGGTACGGGGGCTTTGGTCTGGGCATCGAGCAGGAGCACCCGAAGGGCGTAAGCGACACGTGCCGGGGGCTCCTGTTCCGGCTTGTCCGGAAACAGCAGCGTTTCAAGGTTGACCGGCATGGCGGTGCGGAGGGAATCGAAGTAGGTGTTATTCGAAAAGGTTTGGATATTGTTATAGAATCGGATAGCTAATCCGACGTGGTCGATGGTATCCTGTTTGGAATTTGACAGATAATAATGGCAGAGGCCCTCACAGTGGTCGGTAGCAAGTTGTATTTGTGTTACGTTTCCAGCATATCGAGGAAAAGTATCCCTCTTTTGTGTCAAGGCAGCCTCTACCTCCGAAATTGCTGCACTATCCGAAAGATAGAAGTTTAATCGTTGGGCAGAGGAATTGTAGTTAAACGCCTCCTGATTTTGGAAAGCCAGATTGTAATTTCCATCAATCTGTGCTCTTAAAAGCTCCGCCTGGTAAAAAAGTGTATTAGCCACTTGAATTGAATCTCTGTTCCCTTTCCATTGACTATACTCCTTTATACCAGCCAATCTTTTGCCAATTCCCACCGCCTCGTTGTGCAGCCGCAGCGCCTCGTCGTCGATGCGCTGTTGGGCTTGCCAGACGGGCAGGGCGGCGCTTGCTGCCGCGGGTGTTTCGGCCAGGCGGTGGTTGGCGTCGACGCCCCAGGCCAGGAGCAGGGCGCTCAGGGCCACGCAGGCCAATGCCGCGCCCATTTCCCAAGTCCACCAGCGTTTGGGTTTCGGGGTATCGAGCCAGGCGGTGAGGTTTTGGGTGGCCCCGGCGGGCAGGCCCGTGCCGTCGGCGCGTTCTTGCACGATCCAGTCGAGTTCGGCTTCCTGGCTGCCGGAGAGCAGGCCCAGGGCGCGCAGTTCGCGGATGGCCTGTTTGTGGGCCTCGTCGCGCGGGTCAAGGGCAAACTGGTGGATGGCGAGGTGGACGCGCCAGTCGGTTTCGGCAAAGGCGCCGGCGACCTGTTCGCGCACGGCTTCGAGTTCGGCGGCGGCGGCCTGGCGGGCGAGGCGCTCGTCGTCGGGCGGGCATTGGGCGAGCAGGGCCAGGCGGAGCGCCGTGGCCGGTTCGTTGGCGCTGAGCCAGGGAATGCGCGAGAGGCGCAGCAGGCGGTCGTGCGTCGGCTCGATGCCGAGGGCGTGGCCGATAGCCAGGGTGAGGGCGTAGTCGGGCTGGGCGCTGACGGCCAGGGCGCAGAGCCAGCGGAAGGCCTCGGGGTCGTGTTGTAAAAATTCGCGGTGCGCCTCGGCGCTGTCCCAGCGGCGGTAGCGGTCGCTGGCGTCGCGGCGGCTGCGGCCCTGGGCGGTTTCCCAGAGCACGAAGGGGTCGGGGGCAAATTCTTCGAGGGCTTCGAGGGCCTCGAAACCGGCGAGCAGTCCCTCGGTATCGGCCGGGTAGAGCAGAAAATGCTGGTGCAGCAGGGCTTCCTGGTACGACCAGGCGGCCACGGGCGAGGGCGTGAGCAGCAGGCGTTTGCGCCAGCGGAGCAGTTGAGCGACCTCGGCGAGCAGGGCCGGGCGGCGGGTGTCGTAGGGATTGATCAGGCCGTGACCGTCGCCGAGCAGCACGAGCTGGTGGTCGGCGTAGTGCTGGGCCAGGTGGTGCAACGGCAATCCGGCGGGGTGGTCGGGGTTCCAGAAGCGGCGGAAATGGCCGTCGTGGAAAAAGACGGTGACGGGCGCGTCCTGGTTTTTGAGGAAACTGGTGAGGCGTTCGAAGAGGCGACCCTGCTGGTCGCGCTCGTCGCGGCGCGTCACGAGCACGAGGTAGTCGGGCGGAGAAGTGAGCGCGCGTTCGCGCCAGCTGGGGAAGCCGCCGCTTTCGATGGTGGCGTTGATGGAGGCGTTGGCGTCGAAACTACAGCGTTCGTCTTCTTCCCGGCGGCTGAGCACTTCGGCCATGCGGAAAAAAGCGGCTAATCCGCCGATCAGGTGGTTGTTGGGGCGGTAGGGAATGTGGTAGGGGCCGATGTCGTGGATGGGGTATTCGGCGGCGAGTTCTTCGGGTGTTTTTTCGGCGGGTTTCTGCCGGCGTTTTTGCAGCCAGCGGCGCAGCAGCCAGGCGGCGGGCAGCAGGGGCAGGAGCAGCAGGAGCCAGACCCAGCCGGCCAGTTGGCGGAGCAGGCGGGGTTGGTCGTATTGCAGTTCGGCGAGTTGGAGGAAGGGTTTGTCGGAGCCAACTTCGAGGCGGGTGTCGACCGTTTCGTAGCAGTCGCTTTCCTGTTTGGGCCGCGCGACGATGCACTCCACGGCGACCTGGCCCTCCTGTTTGAATTCGTGCTGGATGTTACTTCCGGGTACCGTATCCCGCCCGTCGAATACCCAGCGCACGACCGCGCCGCGTTCGGCTTTGACCGTAAACGGGTATTTTTTATGTAAAATAAAGGGTCCCCGCGGCCACACAACCGTATCGATGTCGGGCGGATCAGCGCAGTGGATATGGACGGTCATGGAGTCCGCCACCCGGTTGCCGGAATACAGCCGGACCTGTTTGTCGGCGCCGTAGCCGGCAGCCTGCCAGTACCAGCGGTCGCCCGCCTGGTACACGCTGTCCAATGCCCCCGATGCGGCGTCTTTGACTTCCCAGTACAGCGAGTCTTTTGCAGGAATGATTTGGTTGACGGGTTGCCAGTTGTGCAGCGGCACGGTGTCGCGGTCGCGCACCAGTTTATCCATGGAACTGGAGCGGTCGATTCCAATAAAGAAGTTTTCCTCCTTCGGCGCTTGTACAAAAAACGCCTGGTATATCCAGTAGCCCGCCAAGCTGAGCAACAGCACGGTCAATGTGGGCCAAACGATATTTTTCCAAAGCGGGCGGGGCGGGTCGGGCTGTTTTTGCCCCGCTTCCGGGTCGACTGCCTCCTTTTTACATTCTTCCAAAAACCCGTCCCACAGTTGGTAAAACCGCTCCTGTTCAGCCGCCGTGGTGGCGATGAGCGGGGCGAGCAGGTATTTGAGTTCTTCAGTTTTGCCCACGAACCCGGCCCCCTGGGCATGCAGCGCGCGCCACAGCCGCAGCTTCCGGCGGGTATCGAGGCGAAACCCGGCGGCTTGCAGTTGCGCGAAGAGGCGCGTGAGGGGGAGAGGTGTGGGTGCCATGGAGAACGTAGGAGTAGGAGTAGGAGTAGGATGGGAACGCGGATGAGGCGGATTGGGGCGGATTATCACGGATGATCAGCCCGCCCAGTCAGGGTCATTGGCTTCTTTGTCTTTTTTTATTGTTTGAAAAAATCAATCGTGCGAATTCAGGTTTTCTGCCGAAATTCAATAAAAAGCCAAGTTCGATGTCGGTTGCTTTCAAATAGTTCTGCAATTGCAAACGATGTTCGTCGAGCATACACTCACATGCTTTCAGTTCGAGAATAATTTCATTTTCAACCAACAGATCGGCAAAATAGGTACCCACCTGCCGGCCTTTATAAACTACTCCAATTTGGGGCTGGGCTACAACACCCAAGCCCATTTCCTGCAGTTCCAGATACAAAGCATTCTGGTAAACCCGTTCCAGAAAGCCGTAACCCAGCTCATTGTATACTGCATAAAAAGCGCCGAGTATTTTCTCCGTTATGTGCTTTTTTTCCAACATACCTGTAAAGGTTTTCATAAAAAATCTGTGAAAATCCGCCCCAATCCGCCTCATCCGCGTTCCCATCCTGCTCAGCCGAACAAGCTTTTCACCGCTTCCAGGTCGTCTTTTGTTTTTACCAAAAAGGGCAAGTTCAGTTGCAGCATTTCCTTGCGCCGGGCCGCGTCGTTTTCCTGCCAGTAGCCGCCCAGGCCCAGGATGTTCAGCCAGGCGATGAGTTCGGCCGTGGCCGGTTTTTTGCGCACGGCCTTGTCGCGGGCGGCTTCGAAGAGGGCGATGAGTTCGTCGTAGCGCGCACCGGCCGGGGCCGCGCCGGCGAGGTGGGCTTCGACGATCTGCCGCAGGCGTTCGCCGCGTGGAAATTCGAGGTGAAAAAAAGCGCAGCGGCGCAGAAAGGCGTCGGGCAGATTTTTTTCGGAGTTGGAGGTGAGCACCACGACGATGTCGGCCTGCTCGCCTTTCTGGGCCTGAAAACCGGGCAATTCCTTGATGGCGAAGCGGAAGTTTTCCATCTCATCGAGCAGGTCGTTGGTGAAATCGCGCGGGGCCTTGTCGACCTCGTCGATGAGCACCACGGCGCTCATGGGTCTTTCGGGCAGTTGCAGGCGGAATTTTTCGGTGAATTCGGGTCGCGGGTCAGAATACGCGATCGCCTTGCCGAAGGGTTGCAATTCGATAAATTCCTCGGTGCGCACGGCCCGTTCGCCGCGCAGGTTGGCGGCCTGGAAGTGCGAGAGGGCGTCGTAGGTATAAAACAGGTCGCTCGCCTTCGAGGTCGTTTTGGTGTTGAACCGCAGCACCTGCGGCCAGTAGGCGGCCTGGTTTTGGGCGCCGAGGTATTCGAGGGCCCAGCGGGCCATTTCGGTTTTTCCGGTGCCGGGTTCGCCGGTGAGCAGCAGGGGCTGTCGCAGGCGGATGGCCGCGTTGAGGGCGTGTTCCTGGCCGGGAGCGGGGATGTAGTTGGGCATGGCTTAGCGCAGATTTTCGGCCCGGATGACGAGGCCTTTGTTGTGCAATTCGATGATTTTGAGGAGTATGCTTTGTATTTCAATCATGTCGAGGCGTTCGGCAGAGCCGAAGAGTTCGCGGCGCATGTCGTCGGCAGTTTTGCCGGGCGGCACCACGGCGGCGCGGTAGCGGCTGAACCACTCCGTGATGTCGGGCGCGGCCACGGGTTCGAGGGCGGGCAGCGCTTCGCCGCCGTGTTTTCGGGTACTGATCGCTTCGTGGATTTCGGTTTTTTTGTCCTGCTGGCCGGGCTCGTATTCCACGCCGAAAAAGAAGAAAAAGGTGGGTGCGGCCGGCGGCAATTCGACCTGCAGGAACTTCTGAATGAAGTTTTCCATCATCAGGGGCACGAGTTCGCGGTTCCAGTTGGCCGCGTCCATGGTGAGCAGGATAAACACCAGATCATCGGCTTCGAAGCCGTGCAGGTCGGAGCCTTCGCCGAGCAGGTCGCGCAGGGTGCGGTTCTGGAGGGGGGCTTTATCGTCGAGGCGGGGAAAAAATTTGGCAAACAGGGCTTTGACCACGTTGATCTGGTACAACATGGGGTGGCGGTGCACCTCGGGTTTGAGTTTGCACAATTTGACGCGGATGCCAGGGTTGTAGTCGCCGTTTTCCCAATTGGCCAGGTAGCCGCCCAGGTCGTAGCCGAAGCGTTCGAACAGGCTGGTTTGCTCCTGGCGCGCGTCGCCGTAGAGGAAGTAGAGGTGAAGTTTCTGGCCTTCGGCCGTGTAATAGGCGAGTTGGAACTGGTCGTTCTGATCGAAGCGGTCGCAGGTGTAGGCGTGCCAGGGCGAGAGGGCGGCGCGGGAGGCGGCGGATTTGCGCAGGCGCTCGCAGAGGTCGACCATTTCGATACGGTCGATCAGCCACAAAAGGGCATGACTGACGTTGGAAAAATTGATGCCGCGCTCTTTGTAATCGATCAGGTTGAGGTTGCCCGCCCGTTCGGCTTCGTGGTAGCGGTTTTCGATCATCACCGCGTCGTTGTAGAGATCGCAGTCGGTGCGCAGGGTATCTTCGCGCAGGCAGCGAAACGCCTCATCGTACCGGACCTGTCCGATAAGATCTTTCAAATTGCGTTTCAGGGCGTCGAGCATGAGGCGGGAAGGCGGGTTAAGCCTGGCAAAAGAAGGGATTTTTTTGCAATTTGAGGCGATTAAAGCGGGGTAGCTGATTGGTTGACAAAGGGTTGGAAAATGAATGATACGCTCCTATCGGTCGGATATTGTTGAATATTTTTCATGTTTTGAATTGCCGGCTATACACGCTGTATTGAGCCGATTGTTGCTATCTCCCTCACTAAAAATCTCTATTTTTCCCACAAAAACCATGAAACGAAACATCCTTCTCTTCCTCGGGCTATTGGGTACTTTGTCCATAGCCGCCCAGCGCGATACGGTGTACTGGTATCCTGATGTTCCGGTCGAGTGCCTCGTACCCGAATGGGAGGAAGGGCTGATCGGGCAAATAATCCGCAACGAAAGCCCATCGGATTTGCTGGGCCGATTTTTTCCGGGCTCGCTGGACGACCTGCGCAATTTTATCGGCGAAGACGAAGATATTTCCACCCTCCGCCTGTGGTCCTGTCCGGGTTGTGCGCCGATTCGATTCAGGCCCATGTTTGCGGAAAGCGACACCGACTACGTCTTTTTTCCCTTCGCGCAACATTTTACCCAACTGATTGAAGATGATACGTTTCGCTGCAAAACCGGCGAGACGTACCGGCTGCTCAGTTTCAGCACCAGCGAGGACTATCCGCCCAGCGGCCGTTGGGCCTACGGGCTGCTGGGGCTTGCCTTGCTCCGCGAACAAGGTGAAGGCGCATGGATCGTGCTCGATTTTGAACCGACATTCGACATGAACGGCATGTACATGACCGCGTTTGCCCCCCGCGACTTGCTTTTTGAACAAAATGGCAACCTTCTTTTCAGAGTCGATGAGCCCTACCCTTGCGGCCCGCCTGTCACCGACTACTACCCTTGTTATTCCGATCTGGCTTTTTACGCCTTTTATCAAAACGAACTGCAAAAAGTGTTGCAGGTACCTGATGTCTCTTGTTCCAACTTCGGAGACCCCAAGGCAAAAGGCTCAGCCTGGACGACGGAAATCAGTCTTGTTTCGGGGAAAACGGCATTTCCCGACATTGTCGTCCGAAAACAGGGCCACATTTTTCGCACCGATGCGGCGGACGATTACCTGTTGAAATCGTTCCCGCAATCGTTCATAAGCGATCTAAAAAAAGGCAGCAATCGGCCTTTCGAATACACGATACGTTACTCGTTTCGAGATACGGGGTACAAAATCGCGGAAGAATCCATCAAATAGACCGCCGGTCACGCGTGCCCCGTCATTTCCTCCAGTTCCGGCAGATCGGGGATATTGTCCACAATTTTTTCCCGCCCGCTGATGATCTGTACGAGTCGGCGGATGGCGCGGCGGCGGATGGCGCGTTCGAGTTCCTTGTTGGGCTCTTTGAGGATGTACTGGAATTTGAGCGCCACATTGTCTTTGCGCACCTCGGCCACGCGGAGGTAGTAGCTGTCTTCCTTGATGAGGTCGTGGAAGGGCTTGAGGGTTTCGATGATACTGGTTTCCAGTTCTTCCACGGTATGGAGGTACTTGAGATTGATCTCGAAATCGATGCTCGTGCGTTTGATGGCGCGTTTGGTGAAGTTGACCACTTCCACGTTGAGTACCACGTTGTTGGGGATGTAGATGACGTCGTCGTCGTCGTTGAGGAGGTGGATGTTTTGCAGGGTAATGTCGATGATCTTGCCGCGGTGTTGCCCGATGCTCACGTTGTCGCCGATGCTCAACTGACCTGAAAACGTGATGATCATGCCGTTGATCATGTTGGAAATGTAGTCTTTGGTCAGGATGGCCAAACCGGCAAAAATGATGGAGAGCGAGGTGAATACCTCTTTTGCTTCGAGACGGAACAGCGACATGACGCCGATAATCATACCTACGACCAGTACCAGCGAGTAGATATGGCTGACGCCGATGACAAAATTGTCTTCGCCGCGCACCTTGTGTCGCTTGCGGTAGAACCACACGGCGAAAAACTGCACAAAATCGAGTACGATCAGGAATATGGCGATGCTGGCGAGCGCACTGAGGTAGTAGTCCAGCGATTCGCGGTAACGCGAGCGTGCGTAGTATTTCGACAGGTCCCATTCGCCCAGGCGGATCATAACCAAGGCGCCGAGCAGGCCAGCTTTGAACAGTAGGACGAGTATTTTTTTAAACATGCGACGACAGGAATATTCCGGCTTAACGAAAAAACAAGGGGCGATAGTTTCTTCAAAAGGTTCAAAACCGCCGGCGGGATATTATTTCACGTAAAAATGTAAAGCGCGCCAGGGATTTTGTTTCCCGGCGCGCTTTGTCGAGTCTTGTAAAATATTGTTCGGCTGATTTTCCCAAATGATCAAAGGCTGCATTCGGCTCCGTCAAACCGGCGATTGTGTTCTTACATCACCTCTTCCACCTTGTGCAGCGGGAGATTGAAGGCTTCGGCTACCCCGGCATACACCACTTTTCCGCCCACGACGTTGAGGCCGAGCAGGAGTTCGTGGTTATCGCGGCAGGCTTTTTGCCAGCCCTTGTTGGCCAGTTGGATGGCGTAGGGCAGGGTCGCGTTGGTGAGCGCCACGGTGGAGGTAAAGGGCACGGCGCCCGGCATATTGGCCACGCAGTAGTGCACCACGTCGTCGATGATGTAGGTCGGGTCGGCGTGTGTGGTGGCTTTTGTGGTTTCGAAGCACCCGCCCTGATCGACAGCCACGTCGACCAGTACCGCGCCTGCGTGCATGGTTTTGAGCATATCGCGGGTGATGAGTTTGGGCGCTTTGGCGCCGGGAATGAGCACGGCGCCCACGATCAGGTCGTGGTCTCTGATGAGTTTGCGGATGTTGTATTCGTTGGAGAACATCGTCGTCACGTTGGCCGGCATGATGTCGCTGAGGTGCCGCAGACGGTTCAAACTCGTGTCGAGAATGGTGACCTGTGCGCCGAGGCCGGCGGCCATTTTGGCGGCCTGGGTACCTACGATACCGCCGCCGATGACGAGCACTTTGCCGGGCGGTACGCCGGGCACGCCGCCGAGCAATACGCCGCGGCCTTTGACGGGCTTCTCGAGGTATTTGGCGCCTTCCTGGATGGCCATACGGCCGGCAACTTCCGACATCGGAATAAGCAGGGGCAACTGGCGGTCTTTGGTTTCCACGGTTTCGTAAGCGAGACATACCGCGCCGCTTTTGACCATGGCGTGGGTCAGTTCTTCACTGGAAGCGAAGTGGAAGTAAGTGAAGATCAACTGGTCTTTGCGGCAGCGGCCGTATTCTTCGGCGATGGGCTCTTTTACCTTCATGATCATTTCAGCGATCGCCCACACTTCGTCGGCAGTAGCCAGGATTTTGGCGCCGGCCGATTCGTATTCTTCGTCTTCAAAACCGCTGCCGACGCCGGCCGTGCTTTGGATATAAACGGTATGGCCGCGGCGGGTCAGTTCCAACGCGCCGGCAGGCGTCAGCGCCACGCGATTTTCGTTGCTTTTGATTTCTTTTGGTACACCAATGATCATGGTCGGACAATTTGATTTTAGTGAACAATAGCCTGCAACGCGCTGTCAGGGCCATGCGCTCGGGCAAGCCGCGCAAAGGTAGGTAAACTGTGCCGAGTTGGCAGCAAGGCTGTTTTTTCAAAAGGGCATAAAAAAAGCGCGTGACTTTTCACGCGCCAAGAATTTTTCAATTCTAAAACAAAAACTTACACACTTGCCCGATGGCTTCCGAAAATCGTGCCAAAGCGGCATGCCGGATCAATTGATGAAAAAATTTTCATTGTAATCCGGCATAATACCTTTTTCGCTGGCCATTTGGAACATCCGGCGCACGGCATGGCGGCCCTGCGGGCCGAGGTCTTCGGTAAAAGCCGTCACGTAAAGGTCAATATGCGCTTTCATTACAGCCGGCTCCATGGCCTGGGCGTGGGCGCGCACATAGTCGGCGGTTTCTTCCGGATGGGCAAACGCATAGGCTACGCTGCGGCGCATCACGCGGTTCATTTTTTCCTGCACGTCGTGTGGCAAATCGCGGCGCACAACGATGCCGCCCAGGGGAATGGGCAGCCCGGTGGTCGATTCCCAGTACTCGCCGAGGTCGCGGAGTTTGACCAGCCCTTTCTCCTGGTAAGTAAATCTGTTTTCATGAATAATAAGTCCGGCGTCGGCGCGGCCGTCGAGCACGGCGTCTTCGATATCGGAGAAGAGGCATTCAAATTTGTTGGTTGCCTCCGGGTAAACCAGTCCGAGCAGGAAATTGGCGGTCGTCATATTGCCCGGAATCGCAATTCGGGCGGCATTGATTTCATCGGGCGTCATCGGCTGGCGCGCGACGAGCAGGGGGCCGCAGTTGTTGCCCAGGGCGCTGCCGGCATCGAGCAGGGCATAGCGGTGGGTAAGGTGTGCGAAGGCATGGTAACTGAGTTTTGTTACATCGATATCGCCTGCAAAAGCATGGCGGTTGAGCGCTTCGACATCTTCCATAACGACCTCGAAATGAAGTCCTTCGGTATCGATGCGATGGTGCAGCATGGCAAAGAAGATAAAGGTGTCGTTGGGGCAGGGCGAAAATCCGAGTGATAGTTTTGTCATGGCGATGCGCAGTGTCTGGCTGCGAATGTCGACCTTTGGCGGGTGCAACCGGAAATTTTATTCGAAGACAATCATTTGCTGGCCATAAACAAGCCGGCTGGCTGGCTGGTTCAGGGCGACCGCACCGGCGATCCTACGCTCACCGACTGGGGGAAAGCATATCTCAAGGAGAAATACGCCAAACCGGGCGCCGTGTTTTTACATCCGGTGCACCGCATCGACCGGCCGGTGAGCGGGGTGGTTTTGTTTGCCCGAACCGACAAGGCGCTGGGGCGCCTGACGACGCTGTTTCGGGAGCGCAAGGTGGAAAAATCTTATCTGGCCCGGGTGCTCCGCCGGCCCGCGGCCGAGCAGGGCGAGTTGCGCCATTGGTTGTGGAAAGACGAGCAGCGCAACGTGGTCAAAGCATTTTCCCAAAAACCCGCCCGGCACCCGGATGCCAAGGAAGCGCTGCTGCGGTATGAACTGCTGGAAAAAAGCGGCGAGGAGTACTTGTTGCGGGTGGTTCCGGTCACGGGCCGTTCGCACCAGATCAGGGCCCAACTGGCGGCTATGGGATGCCCGATTGTCGGCGACGTCAAGTACGGTGCGCCGACGCCTTTGCCGGATGCAAGTATTGCGCTGGTTTGTAACAGCATGGTTTTTGAACATCCGGTTCGGAAGGAAGTAATCCGGATTGCGCTGTAGCGCCGACCTCCAGGTCGGCGACGCTGAGAGCAAAAACTACCCGCGATAATGTTGAACAACCCGAAACAAGGGCAACTTCATACCCTTAACTTTTTCCCCGAAGAGCTTTGCTGTGAAAAATTCCGATCAGGGCATTCGTTGATATCGCGGGGTATTGCCGCCCTCAACGTCGCCGCTGTAGCGCCGACCTCCAGGTCGGCGACGTTGAGAGCAGAAACCACCCGCGATAATGTTGAACAACCCGAAACAAGGGCAACTTCATACCCTTAACTTTTTCCGCAAAGAGCATTGTTGTGAAAAATTCCGATCAGGGCATTCGTTGAAATCGCGGGGTATTGCCGCCCTCTGCGTCGCCGACCTGGAGGTCGGCGCTACAGCGGCGCTACAGAAAAATGCCTCGCTGACATCTTGCATGTCGCGAGGCCCGAAAACAATAAACAGCAGGATATTTTACGGTTGCCGGTATTCGGTTGCAAACACCGGCAGAAACATGAAATGGTTCAGACGTTGCTGATCTTGCGGATCACTTTGTACAAGCGGGTTGTTTCGTTGACTTCTTCCTCGAAAGGATCGTGATCAAAGTAGTTGGCCGAAATCAGTTTGAATTTGACGATGCGGCCGCGATTGTTGAACACTTTCTGGACATATTTGACCCACACGTTGCCACTGCTGCGCACAGCGTAGATCTCATTGTCGCGGATATCGTTGAGGTTTTCTACGGATTTACAGATCACGATGTCGCCATGGCGGATAACCGGCTCCATGGAAGAGCCTTCAATCTGAAAGGCGACCAAACCGGTGCCGCTGACACCCGGTATGGAGAAATAATTGTTGTCTTCCCGGCTTTCGGCGCCGAGCGTGCTGCCGGCAAATGCGCGGATGGTCGTGAAAAGGATATTGCCTTCTGTGGCGCCGGAAGCAAATTTTTCTCCGCCAAAGGCATTGGCCGGCGCTTCGAAACCAAATGGATTACCGATGCCATGCAACATCCACGCTTCATTGATATCATAGGCACGACAAAAAGATTGTGCCTGACCATAGTCGATAACACGTTTGCTGTCGGAGTTCAGGAAAGCGCGGATGATGTGCCCATAGGCTTTGTTGCCCAAAACTTTTTCCGCAACATCGCCTACCCCGCGGCCCCCGCGGTCGTTTTTGACGATGGCGCCGCGTTCTTCCAATAACTTGAAAGCTTGTATAAAGCGACCATTTAAATTGATCCGATCTTCCTTAATCATAATGCAGCAGTGTTTTAGTGAAAAACAGCGGAGTGAAAGACTGGCAGAAGCGCTCAGAGTATAATCACTGACTTCACCGGATATCGCTTTCTGTTCCCCGTTTTGACACTGCAAACTTAAAACAAATGGTTTTTAAAAACAAAAAATGTCAAAGATTTTTTTTCGGACTTTGCCTCACTTTTTTGCAAGCCTTTTCGACAATACTGAGAGTCAGGTTGTTAGAAAAATAAAAAATCATCGCACAACAAGTCGTGTTTGAAACGTTTTACCGGCAGGGCTTGTTTCCGGGGTGTTCCGAATGCCAAGTTTTCGTACTTTTGTAGCGGAGTAATCAGCATTCCGGATCGGACTGTCCTGTGTTTTGATCCTTGTTCCTCAAACCATCAAATTGATTGCTCCTCAACTGCGACATGAGCATCACTATCTCTCTGCTGAATCACAAAGGCGGTGTGGGTAAAACCACAAGCGCTATCAATATTGGCGCGGGCCTGGTCGAACTGGGCAAACGCGTCCTGCTGATCGACCTCGATCCGCAAGCCAACCTGACCATCTCGCTCGGTATTCCGCGACAGAAAATCACGATTTACGAGTCGCTGCGCGGCGAAGCCGAACTGACACCCTACACACACAAACAGGGGCTCGATATCATTACCTCTTCGCTCGACCTCTCGGGCGCCGAACTCGAACTCATCAACGAAGCCGGCCGCGAATTCATCCTGCGCGAACTGATCGGGCAAGTCGCCGACGACTACGACTATATTATAATCGACTGCCCGCCATCCCTGGGCCTGCTGACCCTGAATGCGCTCACCAGCAGCCGCTTCGTCATGATTCCGCTGCAAACGGAATTCCTGGCTGTACAAGGCCTGGCCAAAATCAAACAGGTGATCGATAAAGTCCGCTTCCGGCTCAACAAACAACTCGACATCGGCGGCGTGGTGGCTACCATGTACGACAGCCGGCGGGTACTCAACCGCGACGTAGTGGAAACCATTCACAAACACTTCGGCGACAAGGTATTCCGTACCTACATCCGCGACAATGTCGCCCTGGCAGAAGCACCCGCCGCCCGCAAAGACATCTTCGAATACAACCCCAAATCAACCGGCGCTCAAGACTACCTCAACCTCTGCCACGAAATTATCGAACGCGCGGAAGGCGTACCGGCCAACATCACTCCCCGACACGAACAAGAGGCCTGACCATGAGTAAAAAACGATTCTCCGAAGGGCTCGACGACCTGTTCAAAGACCAACAGCCAGCCGAAGCTACCGCTTTCACTTCCGACAATACCCGCTCGGGAGAACGCCGGCACCATGGCAAAAACTTCATGACCGACCTCGACGCGCTCCTGCAGGAAGCCCTGGATGAAAGCCTTGAAAAATTCGAGTCGTCACAGCCCGCCACACCCAGCAACAAGTCCAAATCGGCCGCCGGCAGCGCGCGCTCCGAATTGACTGGACTGGATGCCCTGATCCGGCAAACCATCGACCTGCAAGAACTTACCACTGACGAGAATACCGGCAAACGCCGCCTGACCGTGGTCGTCGACCGGACCAAACTGGACAAACTCAAAACCATAGCCAGGCTGGAGAATTCCTATCTCAAAGACTTGCTCGTGGGGCTGATCGACGAATACATCACCGCCTACAAAAAGGATAAAGGCCTGGACCTGTAAACAGACCAGCGGCAACCTGCGAATACGCCCCGACATCCGGCATTGTTAACCGAACAGCACTTCGAGATTTGCTTTCCTACTACGATTTCAGGCCTTGTTACCAAACTAACGACCAACCGCCGCGCGAACTGAATGCGGAGGAGCGCAGGGCTTGTCTGGAAAGACTCTTCCGCCTGTTTTACAACCAGGCCATCCACCCCGAACTACTCAACCTCGAACACCGCCGGCAACGCCTCGTTCGCCTGATTTCCCTCTCGCTGCTGCTGTTGGCAGCCGTTGTCGCCCTGCAAATCTTCATCGGCATTTTTGTCGTCACCCTGGTCCTGTTCATTCCGGTGGCCCTCTGGATCGCCTATCTCGTGTTCAGGGTGCAGGTCTATTTTCAGGAGTTCAAACCCCGTATCGTGGGGCTGATCCTGGATTTTATCGACAACGACCTGAACTACAAAGACCTGCAGTACAAGGCCAAGGGTTTTATTCCCAAATCAAAATTCCTGTCGAGTAAAATTTTCACCACGGCCGACGACTACGCCGGCGAAGACCTCATCACCGGACAAGTGCGGGAAATGCCTTTTGAACTCTGCGAATTGCGGGTCCGCGAGTTTTCTCCCGCCCGCAACCGGCTCGACCGGGTGTTTGTGGGCCTGTTTCTGGCCGGCGATTTTCACCGGATCGACATGCACGGCGAATTGCTGCTGCTCCCCGACGAGTACCGCAAATACCTGACCCGCAGCGAACGCGCGTTCCACCTGGGCGGCGGCCGGCGGGTAAGCGGCCACCTGCTGCCCGAGTTTGAAGTCTGGTTCGACACCTATGCCACGCCCGACCTGCGGGTGCGCGACGTGATCTCGCACGAACTGCAACACGCCATACTCGAATTCCGCAATCGGTACCAGCAACTGAACCGGCAAAAAGAAATCTACCTCTCCATCATCGGCGACAACATCTTCATCGCGTTGTCGCAAGACAAAAATCTGCTCGAACCCTCGCTCTGGAGCAGCACGGTCAGTTTCGAAACCGTCCGTGAAATGTATCAGGATATTACCATGGTGCTCGACCTGGTGAAGGCGGTGGATGTGATGAATTGAGGCGTAAAATTCAACCGAAAACAGATCGTCAATTGTTTCATATCCTTTACATTGGCAGGAAATACGGCCCCACCCATGCGAATCGTTATTGCCTATCACCCCAATGACGCCCTTGCCAAGGACAAATTAAAGACCCTTCTCAAGCCCCTGGAACTCGACATCTGGGATGAAAGCCAGCTCAAAGCAGGCGATTACACCGATGAGGAAATTGAAAAAAAGTTCAGCCGGGCCGACGGTGTACTTTTCCTGATGTCTGCCGATTCCCTGGCCGACGAACCCTTGCTCCGACTCGTCAGCGCCCTTCATTTCAAAAAAACAGCCCGGATCGTACCGATTATTTTGCGGGAATGCCTGTGGGAAGACAGCGCGTTTGCCACCCTCCAGCCCTTGCCAGCCGACAAACGCCCCCTGATCGCCGACAACGTTGACAATGCCGGACCGCGGCTGGGTTCGGCGGCCAGAGAGATCAAACAACTGCTGACCGGCGCCCGGCAATTGGCCGACGATTTGCCGCCCCTGTCCCGATCCGTTTCAAAAAAACTGCCCGAGCATCCCTATATCGGCCTGACCTGGTTTACCCGCACCGACGCGCCCGTATTTTTTGGCCGCAACAAAGAAATCAAAGATATTCTCGACCTGATTGGCAAACGGGAAGTACCCATTTTAGCGCTGTACGGCGCCTCGGGCGTTGGCAAATCGTCGCTGCTGGAAGCCGGTATAAGACCCCGGCTGGAAGAGCAGTATTTTATCACGTACCAGCGGCGCGAAAAATCCGTCGGTTACGCCCAAATACTTCAGCGCGAACTGGACACACCCTCTCCCGACCACCGCACCCGACTGGTGATTCTGGATCAGGCAGAAGAGATGTTTACCGATGAAAACCCGGCTATCCCGGATGAAAAAGAGCGCTTTTTCCAGTTGCTCAACAAAAGTATCGATACCCGCCCCGACTGGTTTTTTATCCTCGGATTTAGAAAAGAGTATTTCACCGACTTGAAAAAATGGGTGTACGACAACGATATGGAATGGCACACTTTTTCCGTCGAACCGCTGGATCGCGACGGTATACTGGAGGCCATATCCGGCGTAACGCTCCTGCCCCGGTTGCGGGAAAAATATGCCCTGACAATCGACGATAACCTGCCCTACGCCATTGCAGCCGACATTCTGAAAGACAAGGCCGCCCACATGGCCCCCCTGCTCCAGATCTTATTGCGCAAAATGTGGGACGCCATGGCCGCGGATGAATTGAACCGGCGATTCACACCGGAACTGTACGATCAATTCCGGGTGAGCAGCCTCGATGCCCTGCTCAGCACGCAACTGGAAACTTTAAAAACGGATTTTCCGGAAGCCCTGCGAAGCGGCCTGGCCCTCGATCTGTTGCATTTTTTCACCACCGAATCGCTGACGGCCGCTCAATGGACGGAAGCGGATGTGCTGAACGCCTACGCTCATATCCCCGACATCCTGCGATTAAAGGGGGCACTGAAAAAGGTCTACCTGCTGGCAGAGGCCGAAGACCAACGCTATACCCGGCTGTCGCACGATGCGATGGCGAGGCTGGTGGTGCAGCATTACGACCGATCGGAGCTCGAAGGACCGAAAGCGACACGTCTGCTCAGGTATGCATCAGGAATGAAAAGTACGCTTACCCGCGAAGCAATGTTTCAGGTTTTCGACAGTAGAAAGTGGCGAAGGAAATTTGACGAAGATGAAGAAAAGGTCTATCGAAGCAGCCTGCTCGAACATTATCAATCGATGGCCAGACTGTTGATCGCTGAAAATCTGATCGAGCACGCATTGCACATTCTGCGGACAGTCATCGCGCTGGATATTGCCGACACTGAAAAACTCGATACGCTGAACGAAAAAGAAAACCTGCTACTGGCTGTCCGTTCGGAACTAAACAGCGGCACGATCTCCTATCTCGACTACCAACAAAAAATCACCGCTGCTAAAATGGAACTACTCCGCTGGATCGACAGTAATGAACAAGAGAAGCAAATCACCGAATTCAATGAACTGCTTCGCTCCTTTTTGAACGACAACCTCGAAATCAGTTGTGTCAAGATGCTTGCATTTGCGGAAAAACTGGGGAACAAAAAGATCCTCGATGAAGCGAATGCACTTTATACCCAACAAGTCGAAATCAGCCGCGACGAGCGCAATTCCATTATTTCCTGGAACGAATTGTGGCTGCTAAAAAGCCGAACCATCGCCCAGGCTTCGATCATATTAAGCCAACTGGCAGCAGAGTTGCAGGGCGATACGCAACCCGGTCTGCTGGCAGTCTTTTTGTCAGAATATCTTCCACAATGGATGTTCGAGGGCGCTCCGGATAATTTATCCGAAAAATTGACAACGGCACTGCTTCAAAACCCGGATCAGCGATACGTTCAATATCTGTTCAGATGGACGACGCTTGCGCATCAGGTACGGCAAATGCATGACAAAGCAATGCTCTCCAGCAGCGAAGCCATGATCATCGGCCAACGACTAAAAACAGCGCTGTTCTGTTTGCTGGAACAAATGCAGGTGTTGACCTGGGAAGAACTGGAAACGGACAACGTACCGCCCTTCACTTTCGATGGCTGGCGACGGCAGTGGGAAGCCCTGGAACAAACTCCGGAAATAAATTCCGGCGCCTTCCTTCAAAGCATCAGCGCGAATGAACTCTGGAAGGCCGCCGTCGGTCTGGAAATACATTTTCAGTCCAGTCGGCAGGCCGACAACCTGGATATAATACACAAGACAACCGACCGGCACCTTTCCAACGGTCTGGAATGGTATTTACTGGCCGTATCACAGGAGGACTTTGTACGCCAATCCACCCGATACATTCAAACACTCATCGAACTGACATTGGACAGCCTCCCGATCGGGCCGGCACAGAACAGGCGTCCGCTTGGCCCGGATGACTACAAGAGCATATTTATTCATGCCATGAACGACCGGACAAACGATTTGATGGCGGCCATTCAGACGGTATTTACCCAGTGCACCCTCGATCGGGAAATCTGGCAGTTTTTGGCCATGGTGTCAAACCGCATGTCGTACAACAAAATGCTGTATGAAAATGAACTGATTAGCCCGGATGATTACATCAGAGGGTACAACAGGAGCCTTCTCCAACTGTTGGAACTATGCCAGCAACGTGGCGCCCTCCGTCTTGCTCCCGGCGATTTCACAAACTCCCGGGCCTACCTCCTTCCGGATCAGCCCGCCGTTGAATGGTCTGCGGCGCTGCAAAATGCCGTCCAGTTAGCCGACGACGACAAACTGGATGAAGCGCTCGCTTTAATGACAGAAGGGATGTGCCGCCCGGAACAAAGTAAATACCTGTTCGATTTTGCCCTCATTTACGCCCGGCATCAACATACCTCGGGGTTGTATTCGAAGGGTATGGTTCTGTCCTCCGATTTGCAGATTTTAAATCGCCAGAACAGTACGGCGCTTATGAATTTCTGTGAAAGACTTTCTCCCCGTGTGATACCTCCTCAACCCGATATTCCGAACGAAGAAATGCCTTTATACGACCATGCGCTGTCGGGCCAATCCGTGGAAAAGTTGATTGCCGAAGGGAACCTGGAATTTGCGCTCATCGCATTGCAAAACATGGCAGCAGAACGAGGAGGGCAACTCAGCAACGAAATTCTATCGCTGCAGCAACGTTTTTATTCGTTGCAACTAGCCTCGGAAAGAAGAATTCTAAGTCATCCGGAATTGATGGTCGCCAGACAAAGAATCACCATGGCAGCCCTGGAGTATTACGCCCAATTGAAACAGCAATAAACCATTGCCATTCGGGCAACTCCCACCTCCAATACCCAAAATCAGCTCCTTTCATGCTCGTAGTCATCGCCTGCCAGCGCGGGTTGGGCTTGTTTTGTCCTGAGAGCATGTTTTGGATTTACTCACCGGGTCAAAAACGGTTCTTTTGGCCGCCGGCAGAAAATCCAAAACACGCTCTAACAGAACACTCAACCAGAAATTTATTAAACGACACCAACTCATGATCAAAGAAGTAAGCGGAGATATCCTGTTGTCAAAAGCGGATGCTATCGTACACGGCGTTGCGCCGTTCGACCATTTTGATAGCGGCCTGGCGCTCAGCCTGCGCGAACAATGGCCCTCTCTTTTCAAAGATTTCAAACACTATTGCCACCAGTTCAACCCCAAACCGGGCAGCGCCTGGATATGGAGTGGCGCCGAAGGCCCCAGAGTCGTCAACCTGCTCACCCAGGACCCCTCCGAAAACAAGGGCCATAGCGGGCACCCCGGCCGCGCCACCATCTCCAACGTGACCCACGCCTTGCACGAACTGAAAAAAATGATCGCCAAGGAACATCTTCGCAGCGTAGCCATCACCCGCCTGGCAACCGGCGTCGGAGGCCTCGACTGGGAAGAAGTCAAGTCCGTACTGTACAAACAACTGGCTGACGTAGAGGCTGATGTGTACGTATATGTCTCGTACGTGAAAAATCAGGTGGCCAAGGAATCAGCATGATGCTTGGCATGTTTGTTTCCCGCGGATGAACGCTGATTTTTTCACAGATGCCGGCGGTTTCGTGTCAATTGAATTGAGTTGAAAACAGCGTATATCTGCGAAAAAATCAGCGTTCATCCGCGGGAAACAACCCCCATCACACACCATCAAATCCTCGCATCCTCACCAGCTCCACCGCGCCCCCAAAAAACCTCTCCGCCCCTGCATGGGCGCGTAGCTGTACGCCGTGTCGAAGGTGTACCCATTGGGGTTGCCGACCGGATCGTCGACTGTTTTATCAAATGGATCGAAGGGCCGCATCAAGGGGTCGCGCGGCAAAAAATCGAGCAGATTTTTGACGCCGGCGTATAGTTCCAGCCGCCCGAATCGCCGCGATAACTGCACGTTTTGCAAACTAAACCAGGGCGAACGATCGGGCCGAAAATCGTTGGGCAATACGGGCAAAGCCATCGGCGAGGTCAGCGCGCCGGTGTAATCCACGGCCAGTTTGAGGCCCGGAATGGTGTACGAAACCGACCAGGTAGCCGAAAAGGGCGGCGCATGTACCTGCGGATTGCGTTGTCCATTCTCTTCCGTGAACACTTCCATCCAGGTAAAACCAGCCATGATTTTCAGTCCGCTGGTGAAATTCCAGTCGGTATTGAGCGTTAGCCCGCGCGACACGGCAAAACCGTCGAGATTGTCGAAAATCACCCAATCGGGGTTGGTGTGGTAGTCGGCCAGTATCCGGTTGAAAAAGTGGGTATAAAACAAGGTGGCATCCAGTCCGACAAAACCGAAATCGGGAAAAAACTGGGTGACGTAGTTCAGATTGGCGTTCCAGCTGCGCTCGGGCCGCAGGTTTTCGGCCAGCACCACCCGGCGCGAGCCGGTCAGGGCGGCGTGGTCTTCGCTAAATACATTGGCAACCCGGTACCCATTGCCCACCGATAAGCGGAAAGTATGGGTCGTACTGGGCGTCCATTTCCAGTTGGCGCGGGGCGAAAAGACCGACCCGTGCGCCGAATTCCAGTCGTATCGCAAGCCCAGCAGCAAACGCTGCCGGTCGGAAAACCGGATATCATCCTGTACAAACAACCCTGGCAGCCAACTGACGGCAGGGGCGTTGGCGCCGGTTTCGGGCGAACGGGTCACCGGCGTATCGTCGTCGAGCCAGGTGTAACGGGTGGCCAGCCCCAGCAGGGCATTGTGGCGTTTGCCGAACGATTTATCCCAGTTCAATTGTGCAAATGCGACCTGCTGGCGGCCATTGTACGGAGTGATGCCATAGACGGAACGCTGGTCGTGCAGGTTCCAGGAATAAGACAGGGTCATCCGTTCGCGCAACGGCAAGGGCCAGGCGCCGATCAGCTCGGCCCGGTTGGTGCGAATGGCTTCGCCATAGATGCTGTCAGAGCCGTACCACCGGGGCGTCCACTGCATTTCTCCGCCGAAACGGTCTTCCCAAACGTAGCGCAAAGCCAGCGTCGCGATCCGGTTGCCAGGCTGCTCAAAAGCCATTTTCCCAAACAAGGAAGCCCTTTTTTGCAAAGTCAGATCGGTAAAATTATCGCCGTTCACGTCGCGCCGTTGCTGAAAATAAAAGCCGTTGGCTGCCAGCAAGGCACTCATCCGGCCGCGGCGAACACTCCCGGCCAGATCGGCCGACGTTTCGCCGTGGCCGCTCACCAGCACGTCGGCGCTCAGGCGAGGCGCCGTGCGCGGGTCTTTGGTGATGACGTTGACCAGGCCAGCCACCGCCTCCGAACCATAAAGCGTCGACGCCGGGCCTTTGACCACTTCGAGGCGTTCGACCAGACTGTTCGGTATGCCTTGCAGGCCATACACAGTAGAAAGCGACGACACAATGGGCATACCGTCGATCAGTACCATGGTGTAAGGCCCTTCCAGGCCGTTGATGTGAATGTCGCCGGTTGCGCATACGTTGCAATTGACCTGCGGCTGCACGCCATTGACGATGTTCAAGCCATCGAACAAACTGGGCGTCGGGTTGGCGCGAAAAAAACGCGGCGTAAACACTTCTACCGGTACCGGACTCTCCGAGCGACTCACCGGCTTGAGGGTGCCGCTCACCACCACTTCCCGCAAACCGCCGGTCAGAGATTCGAGCCGCACCTGCACCGCGGTTGTACCATCCGGCACAAGCAACTCCTGCGCGGCATAACCGACCAGACTCACCCGAAGCCGCACGGCGCCACGCCCAGGAAGGGGCAAAACAAAGCGCCCGAAGGTGTCCGTCAATGCGCCGGCGCCGCCAGGCTCCATTTTTACCGTGGCAAAAGCCAGGGGTTCGGCCGACTGGGCATCTGTGATTGTTCCGCGCAATTCGGCATTTTGAGCCCACAAAACGGACTGAAACGCGGTGATTATCAGAAAAACGACAAGAATTTGTTTCATTTGTAAACATTTTTTAGGTTAACCTAAATTTATTTACAAATGTTTATAAAAAATACTTGCCAGACAAGCCTCAATTTTAATTTTAAATCTTTTTCTTTGTAGGAGATTATTCTTGCAACACAAACAGGATACGATATGTCTCATGAGTGTTGTCCTGAAACGCGCAACTACGGTCGCGGCCCCGTTGCGCTATCCGAGCCGACCTGGCTGACCTGGCTGCCGGCGCTGGTATCCGGCACAATGTTGCTGTTGGCTATTTCGTACGACAAGGCGCCGTCGGGCTGGTGGGACCATTGGTTGCCGCGTTTTTTGTGGTACTCGGCAGCTTACTGGGTGGTGGCCCGGAATGTGTTGGCGAAAGCCTGGGGTCTCATGCGCCTGGGGAATTATTTCAATGAATTCATGTTGATGGCGCTTGCCACCGGCGGGGCTTTTTACCTGAAACTTTATCCCGAGGCAATTGCCGTGATGTTGTTTTATGCGCTTGGCGAGTCGATTCAACATACGGCCGTCATGCGCGCCAAACGCAATATTTCGGCGCTATTGGACGTGCGCCCCAACCGGGTGAAAGTGATAGCGCCCGGACGCTATCGATTGAGCCTGCCTCAACTGGTGCCCGTCGGCACCACCATACGCCTTCTTCCCGGCGAACGCACGGCCCTCGACGGTGTTTTATTGGGCGACAGTGCCGCCGATTTCGACATGACGGCCCTGACCGGCGAAAGCAGGCCCCAAACCGTGGCGCCGGGCGAAACGGTACTGGCCGGCAGCATTGCACTCAACAAAATGGTCGAGTTGCGCACCACCAAAACCTACAAGGAAAGCGCCCTGGCCCGTATCCTTTACATGGTACAGGACGCGACGCGACGCAAAGCGCCGACAGAACAGTTTATCAGTCGTTTTGCAAAGGTGTACACACCCATCGTATGTGCCCTGGCGCTGTTGATCCTCCTGGCGCCCTCGCTTTTTGTCGAGCCGTATGTATGGAAAGACTGGCTGTACAGGGCCCTTGTTTTTCTCGTCATTGCCTGCCCCTGCGCCCTGATGATTTCCATTCCGCTGGGGTATTTCGGCGGCATCGGCGCCGCTTCACGGCATGGTATTTTGTTTAAAGGCGCCAATTTTCTGGATAAAATGAGCCGGATAAACACGCTGGCCATCGACAAAACAGGCACTTTGACGCAGGGCAAATTTTCGGTCGGGCAACTGGAAGTTGCCATGCCCGATATTTCTCCCGAACTGCTGCTGCAATGGGTGGCCACACTGGAAAGCGCTTCCAATCACCCCATTGCCAGGGCCGTAGTGGCGTTTGCCCGCGAGAAAAACATCCCTTTATCGACGCCGACACACGTGGAGGAACTCGCCGGACTTGGCATACATGGCCTGGTGGACGGCAAAAGGATACTGGCAGGCAATATGGCAGCGCTGCACAAATTTTGGATAACCGGCCAACTGCCGCCCCTGTCGCCCGGCGATGGCGTACGTGTGTACATTGCCATCGACGGCCACTACGCCGGTTTCTTCACCGTGGCCGACACCCTGAAACCCGATGCAGCGGAGGCCGTCCGACGACTTCGCAAGGCAGGCATCGGGCGTATTATTCTGCTGTCGGGCGACCGGCCCGAAATCGCTGCACAAGCAGGTCAGGCGCTCTCTCTCGATGAAGCCCTCGGAGCGCTCCTGCCCGAAGACAAGGTGCGCAGGATCGAGGAACTGAAAAAAGACCCGAGCCTGGTCGTTGCCTTTGCCGGCGATGGCATCAACGATGCACCGTCGATTGCCCGTGCCGATATCGGCATCGCCATGGGCGGACTCGGCGCCGATGCTGCCATCGAAATCGCCGACGTCGTTATTCAAACCGACCAGCCCTCCCGGATCGCCACCGCCATGCGCATCAGCCGGGCCACCCGTGTGGTAGTCTGGCAGAATATTTCACTGGCATTCGGGGTGAAAGTACTCGTACTGGCGCTCGGCGCCGGCGGCCTGGCATCGATGTGGGAAGCCATCATTGCCGACGTCGGCGTGGCATTGTTGGCTATTTTGAATGCCGTGCGGGTGCTGTACATGCGGTTTGGGTAAAAAAATCCGCGAACGTTGTTTCAACATTCACGGATATTTATCAAAATTTCGCTTTACAACTGTTCTTGAACGAATTGACGGTCGTTCAAAAAGCGTCCGGGGATATTTTTACAACATCTCCGGAACATTCATTAATAAACCAAATCGTATCGAAGGGGCGCTTTTGCCCCTTTGTTTTTTACTGAATTGTCACCGGGAACGTTACGTCGAAATCCGTCTCGCCCGTTGCATTCGGGTCGGCGGCGGATTTGTCGGGCTCGTGTTTCAGCACGACGTTGACGGTACCCGATGAGGCGGCGCCGGTCGTCCAGACGGTTTCCAGGCGGAAAGGTTTACCGTTGCTATCCACGTCGGCGTCGGCGATCTGGATATTGGCGCCCGTTACGGCAAAGACAAACAGGTGTTCCGTGTTCTCCTCCTCGATCTCCTCGGTGATGTCTTCGGCCGGCGACTGACTGCGGTCGTAGACGTGAATATGGCAGTTGTAGGTTTTTCCGGCAGCCAACGTGATCGGTTGAATATCCGGCGCATTGCCCCCGGGGCCATCGGCATCGTTCCACTCGAACTCCTGATCCAAAGAGCCGTCGGTGGCCGTCAGGTGCACTACGACAGTGGTGATATTTTCCTGCTCGGTTTCTTTCTTGTCGTCTTTACAAGCGGTAATACCCAAAGCGAGGAAGATCAGGGTTAAAAAGGTAAGTTTCAGCATCATCTTTTTCATAATCAGGCAATTGAATTTAATAGTTAATGAAGTAAATGTGGAATGAATGGTGATTTAGCTAAATGTCCATTTGGCGCGCAGCCCGACATTGATCCCGGGTTCGTCGGCATAAAAGCGGAAGAAATTGAGGTATTCGCGGTAGCGCAGATTGGTCATGTTTTGAATACTCAAACCAACTTCCAGGGGCTGGTTTTTCCACTGAAAAGTGTGTGCAGCGTCGAGGCTGAATGTGGTGAAAGCCCCGGGAGCCGCTTTGAGCAGACCCGCTTCGGGCAGGCGGCTTTGTTGCAGCGCGGTAGAGGCAAGGAGCCGCACGTAGGTTTCACTGGTTTTACTGCTACGCGGATTCGGCAGGCTCCATTTTACGCCGTATTGAAAACGATCGACCGGCATGAGCGGCAGCCAGTCGTGGTGGCTCGTTTGCTCTCCCGAGTCGCGGGCCATGCGATAGCCGCGCAGCAGCGAAACCCGTCCTTCCAGGCTAAGCCGTTTCGAAACAGGCCAACTCAGGCTGCCGTCGATGCCCTGCACCACGGCGTCGGCCTGTGCGTAAAAGAACGCGGGGAATGCCCCCCTGACCGTCAGCACGAAGGTGTTTTGCGGATCGAGGTAAATGAAATCCCGGATTTGGTTGCGGTAGAGTGTCAGCGTGAGTTCGGAGCGTCCGCGTTGCCACGACAGGGTCAGGTTGCTGTTCCAGGCTTTCTCCGGCGCCAGGTCGGCCCGACCTTGTTCGTAAGTGCCGGAGCCGTGGTGAATCCCTCTCGCAAACAACTCATTGACCGTGGGTGGTCGCCAGGCGAGACCCGAATGCAGGGTGACCGACAACTGCCTTGAAAAGCGATACATCACCCCGGCAGCGGCCGAGGCGTTGCCAAATCGAACGGTCGTATCCAGATCGATGAGGTTGCCCTCGGTTTGCGTATGGCTCATGCGGTAGTCGTAGCGGCCGCCGAATTCGAATTCCCAGGGATTGGGAAATTTCCGCCAGCGCTCCGTGAGCCAAACCGAGCCGCCCCAGGCCTGAAAATCGGGGATAAAACCGCCCCGGCCCACGACATTGGTTTGCTGAATGGCCTGTACCCCTACCCCGCCTTCCCAGTGATCGATCGGGAAGTGTTCGAGCGCGGCGTCGAGGGTATTGGTCCACAACTGAAAACCTACCTGGGGCCGGTCGGCAGCGGAGGAGTTGTTGCGAACCACGTCGTATTCTTCGCGGTCGTTCGACTGGAACGCGTAGCGGAGGTTCAGTTTCCAGGTTTCCGAGAACCGATATGAACTTTTGATATTGACCGTATGATGGGCAATTTTTTGATATGGGCGGTCGATTTCGTAACTAAATACATCCGGATTATTAAGTGGTCGGTCGCTGGCGATGGCCTTTTGCAAATCGGTCAGGTTGCCCACATGGGCCGCGCGGAGGATGGCCAGGCGCTGGGCAAATCGCGACACACTCCATTCGTGTATCCAGCGGCCCGATTTCCAGCCGGCCCGGGCGGAAAAATTCAGTTCGGAGGCGCCGGTATTGCCCAGCCAATAGTCGGGCGCTCGCAGGTTGCCGCTGCGTTTGGCGGTGCCTTGAAGCCGCAGGGTCAGCGAACGACCGGGCAAACGCCAGTCGACCGCCCCGGAGGCGACGCCGCCCCAGCCATTGGAAAAACCGCCCAGGCTCAACCATCCGCCCAGCCCTGTTTCGGTGCGCAGCGGCGCCGGTTCGAGCACCACGGCGCCGGCCAGCGCCCCCACGCCGTAGCGAAGTCCGGCCGCGCCTTTTACCACGGTGATCTTTTCAGCCGTGAAGGGGTCGATTTCCGGGGCGTGTTCGCTACCCCACTGCTGGCCTTCGAGCGCCACACCGTCGGTCACGATGGCGATGCGATTGGAATGCAGCCCCTGGATAACGGGTTTGGCAATGGTAGCGCCGGTGTTGAGGGTGGTGACGCCGGGAAGTTTTTTGAGCGTTTCGCCGAGATTAACGCCCTGCGTTGCCGCCAGATCGCTGGAAGCGACCGTGCTCTCGGCTTGAACCGGGCTGGGCGGAAGCGCTTTTTCGGCCACCAGAACTTCGCCCAGCACGGCATTGTGCAACAAGTGAAAATCAGTGGCGACGTTTTCGGTGAGCCGCACGACCTGGGTCATGTGCGCACATTCGACGTGCCGCACTTCCACGGTGTAGTCGCGGCCGGCGCACAGGTTGTTGACGGCGAAAAAGCCGTTTTCATCGGTCACGGCGCCGCGTTCTACCTCGTGCACATAGACGGTGGCATAGGCCAGAGGCTCGCCGGTTTCGGCTTCGGTAACATGGCCCTGCAATACAACATGGCAGTCCTGAGCGCTTAAACGCCCGAACAGCCCCAGCAGGGCGAATGCCACCTGGCAGGAGAAAATCCTACGCATGGTTGAGCATTTTTACAAACTTGTGAAAAGAGAAACAGCGCCGCAAACGGAAGACTCCGGGGGCGCAAAAGAGGCGAATTACCCCTGCGGGGGGCCTCTCAGATGATAAGCGCCGGCCAATTTGCCGACCCAAACGGCTACATAGTGGGGAGCGCAGCTTTCCGCCAAAACAAGCTCATCGAGCAGAAATGACGAGGAAGGTAGCACATCTGCAACCGCGAAACAAAACTCGCACACCGGGCAATCCTCGATGGAATAGCGCTGGTCGTGCAGGTGAGTATTGCCGGAATGTTTGCCCTGAAATGCCGAGCAGGCGTGCCGTTCGTGCGCGTGGTCGTGATGGAGAAAAACGCCATGCACCGTCCGCGTCAGCAGGGAGCCGACGACAATCGCGGTCAGCACCAAAGCTGACCAAAAACGCAGAACGGAGTTTGAATGCATGGAAAAATATCCGATACGGCAGCAAAAGTAACGCAATGCAGCGGGAATATGTTTACGCCGCTTAAAAATTGGGCCTAAACGACGATGCCCTGCCGGCAAGAGCAGGGCATCGATTTATTCGGACATGGCAGATTGAATACTCAAATCCACAATCTGATTCATTCTTCGGCGGGTGCGGCCGTTTTTGGCTGGCGCGTCGGGCGACTGTTGGCTATTTTTTCTTTGTGGCGCACCAACTGACGGCGCAAGGTATCGAGCGAGGCATCGATGGCGGATTCGAACGTGCGGCTGGATTTGCGGTCGACCAGAAAACCGCCCGGCACGTGCAGCCGGATTTCCGTGATTTTCTCCTGTACTTTCCCGCCGGTGTCCTGAAGTTTCAGGTGTACTTCCGCGTCTTTGATCCAGCTGGACATTTTATCGAGGCGACTCAATTTTTTCTCAATATAAGAGATCAGTTTAGCATCTACATGAAAATGAACGGATTGCACACTAAGGTTCATCATAAGCACACAAATTTTGTAAGGTGAACAATTTGGTCTCAGTCAGTTAATCGAAAGGGCAGGTGTTTTTATTATTCTAACACCCAATTTTACTGCGAGCGTATATTTCAGGCAAATTTTTTAACAATTTTTTCAGTGCTATATTTTCATCAAAACAACTTTAAAAAAATATGCACCGGCCATTTGTGTCATTTTCAGGTAATAATTTTTAAAAGTGCCGAATAGACAAACTCGCCCTTTGCTAAAAACAAGTGCCTTTGCCGCTTTGTTTAAGGCTGGAAATCAGGAGTGACCGGATGGATATAAATCCGCCGGATGATCGACCTTTGCCCAGGATATTTTTTCCGCAGATACCATGACACAGCCTTCGTCCGAGAATTATCAACACGCTTTTGCCGAAGCCCTTTTTCGCCGCCAGCAGGAATACGCGCCACAGGTCGCCCGCGGCACCGTGCGAGAACGCAAAGCCAAACTCCGCCGCCTCCACGACTGCCTTCTGCGCCGCCGGCATGAGATGTACGCCGCCATGCAGGCCGATTTTGGCAAAGGCGAAACCGAAGTGAATATTTCCGAGATCGGGGTGATTAACACCGAAATCCGGCACACTATCCGGCATCTGAACTCCTGGCTGACGCCCAAGCGGGTAGGCACCCCGATGATGCTGATCGGGACGCGATCGGAAATCCGATACGAAGCCAAAGGCGTCTGTCTGATTCTTTCGCCCTGGAATTTTCCTTTCAACCTGGCCCTGGCGCCGCTGGTTTCGGCTGTCGCCGCCGGTAATTGCGTCATTTTGAAGCCCTCGGAGTACACGCCGCACAGCGCGGCACTGATCAAAAGCATCGTAGAAGAGTGCTTCCCGCCCGAAGAGGTATCCGTGCTGGAAGGCGGCCCCGATTTGGCCCAACACCTGACGGAACTGCCGTTCAATCATATCTTTTTTACAGGCAGCCCGGCCGTGGGCAAACTGGTGATGGCCGCCGCTGCCCGCAACCTGGCCTCCGTGACGCTCGAACTGGGGGGCAAAAGCCCCGTGCTCGTCGATGAAAGCGCCGACCTGGATGTTGCGGCTAAAAAGATCGCCTGGCTCAAAGCCCTCAACGCCGGCCAATGCTGCATCGCCTGCGACTACGTGCTGGTGCACGAAAGCGTTCACGACGCCCTGGTGGAAAAACTGGGCGAAAAATTCCGCCGCTTCTACGGCGACAGTCCGGAAGCCCGCAAAGCCTCGCCCGACTATTGCCGGATGGTCAACGACCGGCATTTTGCCCGCGTCCAGTCGCTGCTCGACGACGCCGTGCAGCGCGGCGCAAAAATTGCTTTCGGCGGCCATCTGGACGCCGGCGAACGCTATTTCGACCCCACCGTACTCACCGACGTACCCGACGACGCCGTGATCTGGCAGGAGGAAATCTTTGGTCCGCCCATGCTGATCCGGCCCTACAAAACCCTCGATGAAGCCCTCGCTTTTATCAATGCCGGCCCGCGCCCGCTGTCAATGTCCATCTTCAGTGCGCGCCACAGCGCCATCGAAACAGCCTTGAACCAAACCCGCGTGGGCACCACAACCGTCAACGACGCCGGTATCAGTTTTTACCACAGCGACCTGCCCTTCGGCGGCGTGAACAACAGCGGTTTCGGCAAATGCCACGGCCACCACGGATTCCTCGAATTCGTCAACCAGCGCGGGGTCTCTTACCAAAACCGGATCTTCCCGCATACCAACCTGTTCCACCCGCCCTACAAATCCAAAATTGCCGATTTGATGCTGCGGGGGGTGATGAGGTGGTTTTAGCAGGGTCTTGGGTTTTGGGGGTTGGCAAAAGGGTTACTGGTTTTGGGTTTTAGGTGTTGGGTTTTGGCAAAAGGGTTGTTTCTGCTCCCGAATCGGGTTTTGGGTTTTGGGGGTTGGGTTTTGGCAAAAGGGTTGTTTCTGCTCCCGAATCGGGTTTTGGGTTTTAGGTGTTGGGTTTTGGCAAAAGGGTTACTTCTGCTCCCGAATCGGGTTTTGGGTTTTAGGGGTTGGTTTTTGGCAAAAGGGTTACTTCTGCTCCCGGATAGCGCTTCGGATTCGGGTAGAAATTAACCACCGCTCGCGCGAGGCTGTGCCTCGTGACAGTATTAGAGAGCAGAAACAACCCTTTTGCCAAAACCCAACCCCTAAAACCCAAAACCAGTAACCCTTTTGCCAAAACCCAACCCCCAAAACCCAAAACCTAAAAAACCTGCAAACATTTTTCCAGACTTTCCCGCCAGTGTGGAATGGTCAGTCCGAACGCGGCCTTGATTTTGCCTTTGTTGAGCACGCTGAACGGCGGGCGTTGGGCCGGGGTGGGGAAATCGCGGGTTTCGATGGGCAGTACGCGGGTGGGCAGTTTTTTCAGGTCAAAAATCGCCTGTGCAAAGTCGTACCAGCTGGCCACCCCTTCGTTGGAATAATGCCAGATGCCGGATAGATCGGCGGGAGCAACTTCCTTGTTTTCCACTTTTTGGATAATGGTCAGTACCGCTTCGGCCAGGTCGGGGGCGTAGGTCGGCGTGCCGATCTGGTCGAACACGACGCGCAGTTCGGGGCGGTCGGCGGCGAGGCGGAGCATGGTGCGCACGAAATTGTGGCCCTGCGGGGCGTACACCCAGGAGGTGCGGATCACCATCGTATGCGGGTGCACGGCCAGGGCGGCGCGTTCGCCGGCGAGTTTGGTGCGGGCGTACACGCCTTTGGGGCTGACCGGGTCGGTTTCGCGCAGCGGCGCGTTTTTCGTGCCGTGGTACACGTAGTCGGTGGAAAAATGGATCAGCGGGATACCGGCTTGCGCGCAGGCCTGGGCCAGGTTTCTGACGCCCTGCACATTGACGCGGCGGGCCTGGGCCGGCTCGCTTTCCGCCTTGTCGACAGCCGTATACGCCGCGCAATTGATGCACCAGTCGGGGCGGTTTTGTTGAAAAAAACGCTGCACGGCGCGGCGGTCGGCGATGTCGAGATCGGCCGAGCCGGCAAAATGAAAGGCAAATTGCGGGAAGCGGGCCGCCAGTTGGCGGAAGCACTGGCCAAGTTGGCCGTTGGCGCCGGTGAGGAGGATCATGGGGGCAAAAATAAAGGCTTTCCGGCCAGCCTGAAAAATTGCATTTTTGCTGCCCTCACCCACATTTGCCGTATGAAAAAAACAGCTTGTTTACTTTTTGCACTGTTGCTCGCCGCCGCGCTGGGCGCCCAGCAGCATTTCGAGGCTGATCGCGACTGGTTTTGGGCGCAAAAAAACGAGTATCAACGCTGGCTCGACTTCGAGGGCATTTCGCCCACCCTGTATGTGGAAGACCTGCAAGTGGACACGATGGTCGTCGTACTGCTGCGTTTTCCGTTCGAGCACCGCGACTCCGCCTCGGCGGCCTGGAACGCTCTTCGCAGGCAGTACCTGGCCCGCACCGGAACGCCGCTCGAAAAACGCCTGTTTTATCGCGCGGCCGGGGTATTCGACCTCGACGTGGATCATGTCGCCGTACAGGTGTTCAATACCTATCGCCCCGACTCGGTTCCCTGCTTCTATCGGGGCATTTTCGCGGTGCAGGGCGAAGTGCAACTCGATTCGTTCGACTGCCGCGTCTGGCAGGGTTATATCGCCATTCAGCCGCCCGACCTGCGCAAGGCCCCTAAAACGCAGCAGGCCGGCAGCGCCCGGCGGGTAAGCCGCGCCGCGGTGTTTGGTCACGTCAAAAACTTCGTCGGGCAGCGCTATGGCGGCAAACAATGCCAATACCGAAGCCCTACCCTGCGCTGGCTGGAAGACGCCCCCAACAGCGACGTGCTCGAATGTGAAATCCTCAACCTCTGCGACGAGATCATCCGGGAAGACCAGCCCAAACTGGCCCAGGTGCTCAATTTTTTCGGACTGGAGCAAAACTGGAAAAAGAACGAAAAAATCACCCTCCGTTTTCAGTACAAACCCTCCGGCACGGGCTTCACCCTCGATATTTCCGTCGATGGCCGCTACGGCTCCGGGTTCTACGAAGACGTGGGCCGCAAGGGCTACAAGGACATGGAAGTTGATTTCGCCGAAGAACTCGCCGCCTATGCCCGTCAATTGAAAAACGACCTGAACGCCTATCTGCTCGAAAAACTCTAAGCGCACGAACCCACCCACGCCATGACGCCCGATACCCTTCTCGCCGTACGCCAACTCATCGCCGCCGACCAGTTACGCCAGGCCATCGACCTGCTGCTCGCCCAGGCCGACGCCCCGGCCGCCGGCGATCTGCTGCAACTCTCGGGCCGCCTCAGCGACCTCGAACGCGACCACAGCCTGCGTACCGAAAGCGCCGAACAACTTGACACCCGCCGCAACCAGCTGCGCGCCGACCTGCTGGACTGGGTTCAGCGCCCGGCCGCTGCCGCCGACCCGGTTGCACAAGCCGGCCTACGACTCAAAAAAGCAGCCTTCCGGCTGGTGCTCGTCTTCCAGATCGCCCTGATCCTGCTGGTGTTGTTTCACTTAGACACCGGCGGCTACGCCAATGGCGAAGCCCTCACCCTCATCGGGCTGCTCTCGCCCGTGCTGGCCGGCTACCTGCTCACCGCCCTCAAAGGATACGGCCGCCCCGGCCTGAGCGCCGCCGCCCGACGCAGCCTGCCCGTGCTGCGCGCGGTGGTGTGGGCGCTGTTTCCGCTCTATTTCCTGCTGCTGTGCTGGGTGCTCAACCGCAACCCCGCCGGAGACTGGCCCTTCGAGACCGCCCGCAACTGGGTCATCGGCATCGAAGCCGCCTTCGGCGGCGTGCTGGCGTATGTGGTGAGGGTGTTGTTTGGGGAGGAAGGGTAAAAAAGCAGTGGCAGAACCTTCGCGATCCCTGCGCTACCAATACTGCCGCCGCACAACGGCTGCCCGAGCCGCTCTTTGTCCCGTCCGAAACGGACAGAATCAGGACAGATACCTGTACATCAGAGCCGTCCGGCTTTCTTATGTGCTGGAGGACGAGGCGGAAGCCGATATTGTTGTTGCGATTCGTCGGCCCGTTGTTGTTGCGGATGGCGGCACGGCAATTCTGCGGCGTGTTGTTCCAGCTGCCGCCGCGATTCACCCGGTTGTCGCCCTATGGCATCTGACCTATTCCTTCAAAAGTACCGATCTCCGAAAATTATTCGAAGATGCATGACGAGCAAATGCAACAAGCGGCAATGCGTGATGCTGACAGGTTTTCTCGTCCCATTCCCCGCTTTGATGCCGGGCTTCAATCAACTTTAGTTTTCGCGCAAACCGCGTTTTGCTTTTAGGCAAAAGCCGTACTTCTCCGGGGAAAATCTTGTATCCCAAAAACGGAACGCCGTGCCCCACGCCATGCATTAAAACAGGCTTAAAGGAACATTGAAGATTGTCTGCCAAAAAGCGACTTATTTGCGCATACCAGGTCCAGAGTTGTTCCTTGCTATGATGCCATAACACCAAATCATCCATGTAACGCACATAAGCGCTTACCCCCAACTTTTCCTTTACATAATGGTCAAGCCCGGACAGATAATGATTGGCAAAATATTGGCTGGTCAGATTACCAATCGGCAAGCCGCGTTCGGGCGATGCGGCATAACTGTCGATGATCTGATAAAAAATCGCGAGCAAGGTCTTTTCCTTGAACAGGCCCGCAAGTTGTCTTTTAAGCACGGCATGGTGAATGCTGTCAAAAAACTTTGTGACGTCGAGTTTCAAATAACAGCCGTGCCTGTCCGTGAATTTTCGGGCTCTTTCAAGCGCCGCGTATACTCCTTTGCCTTTCCGGCTCGCATAACTGTCGAAGATCAACGAACGCTCGAACCGGTCATGGCAGATGTTCATCAAGGCATGGTGCAGGACCTGCTCGCCAAAAGCGCTTGCGCATATCTGCCTTTCTTTCGGTTCGTACACTTTGAAATACCGATACCTTCCCACCTCTACCCTGCCCGATAAAATCTGTGCGCGCAAATTGAACAGATTATGCTCCAATTCCCGCTGGTAAGCCAGTACCGACGCGGCATATCGCTTCCCTTTTGCCGCTTTCCAACTGGCTAATCGTAGATTGTCCGGGTCGGCAATCCGTTCTAAAAGATGATTATCCCTGATCATGGTGGGAAGAAGGAATAAAATAGACGCCGTATTTCTCGGTTTTTTTCTCTCCAATACCCTTTACGCTTTTCATGGCCGATTGAGTGAGCACGTCAAACTTGGCAAGCTCGGATAATTCCTCGTCCGTAAAAACCGCGTAGGGCGGCACCTGTTCCCGCGATGCGACTTCCTTTCGAATCTCCCTGAATCGTGAAAATCGTTCAAACGCCGATTCATCCAATATTGCTTTGTAATCTACCCGTTCCTTCATTTTTACCGGCGAATAATCCTCCGTGTAGTGAATACAAAAACTCCAGTAAGCCCCGCCATCGGCTGGACTAACCAGACGCCGCTCCACTTGCAGTATTTTTTTACTGCGTAAAAAAACATTGAGCTGCTCGTTCATCACTTCGCCGCCCATGGCGGGCACGGCAATTATTTTTACCTGCATAGCGCTATTTTTTTTTTAAAAATTTTGGGGCTGCGCCCCAAACCCCCTCTGTTTTCCCCACCCAGCTCAGGCTCGACCCATACGCCGGCGGCTGCCTCGGCCTTGCTCCGCCGGCCTTGTCTGCCCCCGCCGAATGGGCCTCGCTTCAGCACATAAGAAAGCCAGAGCGGTCTCTTCAATACTGGAGGACGAGGCGGAAGCCGATACCGCCGTAGCGAATCGTCGGCCCGTTGTTGAGGCGGACGGCGGCACGGCAATACTGCGGCGTGCAGATCCAGCCGCCGCCGCGAAACACCCGGTAGCCGCCCCTGTTCGGGCTGTCTATCCAAGCGCTGCCGTTGGTCGGGGCGCCCTGATAATTGTCATGCCAGTCGTCGGCGCACCACTCCCACACGTTGCCGCTGAAGTCGAAAAGATCCAGTTCGTTGGCTTTTTTGGTCCCCACGGCGTGGGTTTGGTTGCCGCTGTTCCCGCTGTGCCAGGCTACCTCGTCGAGGGTATTGCTGCCGGCGTAAAGATAATGGCGGGTTTTGTTTCCGCCGCGCGCCGCGTATTCCCATTCCGCCTCCGTGGGCAGACGGTAGGTCTGGCCGGTTTTTTGCGACAACCAGGCGCAGTAGGCAACGGCCCCGTACCAGGTGACGCAGACGACCGGATGGTTTTCGTAGCCGCTTTTCACCGTGAATCGGCTGCCCGACTGTTCGATCCGGCAGCAGGACAAATCGACCCAGGTTTCGCCACCTTCTTTCTGATTGCCTTTTTCATTCAAAAACTGGCAATACTCGGCATTGGTCACCTCGTAGCGCCCGATGTAAAAATCGCGTAACGTGACGCTGTGGGCGGGTTTTTCGTCGTCGTAGCAATCCGTATCGCGGCCGTCTTTACAGCCCATGGTGAAGGTACCGCCGCTCACCAGTACCATATTGGAGGGGCGGGTCACATCGGGGCAGCCGTCTTTGAGGGCGCTGCCTTTTTCCCGGGGGCATTTGTCGTCGGGGTCGGGTATGCCGTCGGCGTCGGTATCGGGGCAGCCCTGGAAGTTGGCGCGGCCGGCGGCGTCGGGGCAGCGGTCGGCGCGGTCGGGCACGCCGTCGCCATCGCGGTCGGGGGCCGGGCAGCCCTTGTCGGCGGCGGCGCCTTTTTGGTCGGGGCATTCGTCCTGGTGATCGGGCAAGCCGTCGCCGTCGGTATCGGGGCAGCCTTCCCAGCGGGTTTCGCCGGCGAGGTAGCGGCATTTGTCGCTTTGGTCGGGTACGCCGTCGTCGTCGGCATCGGGGCAGCCGCGGGCTTTGGCCGTGCCGAACTGGTCGGGGCAGGCGTCGGTGGCGTTGGGTATGCCGTCGCCGTCGAGGTCGGCCGCGCTGGTGGGCAGTTTGTCGGGGCAGCCGTTGTTGGCGGCCGTGCCGTAGGTATCGGGGCAGGCGTCGGTGGCATTGGGTACGCCATCGCCGTCGCGGTCAGTGGCGGCGGGCGGCGGGGCGGGCGTCAGGTTGCGCACAAACAAAAACGCGTCGGCGTCGCGGTTGCCCAAAAATTCGCCGAACACCGGCCGGGGCTGGGCGTACTGGAGCTGGTCTTTCAGGTCGTCCATGGTCAGGATGCCCTTGCTGTCGTAGTGGTTTTGCAGGGCGTCGAGGAATTGCGCGGCGAATTCGGAGCGGTCGGTTGTCGGTTTGTTGCCCGCCGCCGCGTAGTAGATGCGCGATTGTTCGGCCAGCGTCTGGCGGATGAACAGGTCGCGGGCGTCGGGCTGGTTGGGGCGCACGGGTTTGACGTAGCCCCGGAACAGGTCGGGGCAGGCCGTCGCCAGATCGGCCGTACCCGCGTAGCAGGCATCCATCATCAGCAGGATGTGTTTGCAGGGGATGCTGGCGATACGCTGCTGCAGGTCGGCAAAACTCAGGTAAGAGGTGCCGTCGGGGTCGTTGGGCAGGCCGTCGCGCGGCACGAAATAGCCCGTACACTGTCCGTCGTAGTAGCCGTGTCCGCCGAAAAACACCAGCAACTGGGCGTCGGCCTCATAGGT
>JAEUUU010000008.1 GCA_016787345.1 Saprospiraceae bacterium
GCCACGAAATTTATATCAAGATTACACTCGGCCGCCCCAATAATCCGGTGATCTGCATCTCTTTCCACGTTGCAGAATACCCCATGACCTACCCACTCAGGGTTTGATCTTTGACCATTTATCTCAGGAGAAACACACTATGCAAAGTCCGTTGACCGGCAAGGAAATGAAGTTGCTCGTTCGTCCGAGCACCCTTGTCATTCGCAAAGAAGCCTTTCCGGTGATGTACCACGTTTGGCAATGCGAGGATACCGGTGAGGAATTCGAAGATCAAATATTGGTAGAAAGAAACCTTCGCCAAGCAGCCGATCAATATCGCAGCAAGCATAATTTGCCGTTCCCCGAAGAAATTCAGGCTATTCGAGAGCAATATGGCATTTCAGCTGCCAAGATGTCGGAAGTACTGCGGTTCGGCATTAATCAATACAAGCAATATGAAAATGGCGAACTGCCGAGCGAATCTAATGCCAGTTTAATTTTCCTGGCGCGGCACCCCAAAGGCTTCTGCCAGTTGGTAGAGTTGAGCAGCCTTGAACCCGCTGAAAAAGAAAGCCTGATTCGCAAAGCAGAAGATGTTTTGGAAAAACACGCCGATTGGCGCGAAGAAGAATGGAAGACTCGCTTGCTCATGGGGGCCGAACGTCCGGATGTAGAACGGGGATTCCGTTCGGCTGATTTGTGGAGATTCGGATCTATGGTGAAGTTTTTTGCCCAGAAAATGTCACCGTACAAGACTCAAATGAACAAATTGCTTTTCTACGCCGACTTTACACATTTCAGGCGCCACGGGCGCTCCATTAGTGGCGCAAAATACCGGGCCATTGAAATGGGGCCCGTACCCAATAATTTTGACGGACTCTTTCAATTTGCCGAAAATGAGCACTTTGTGCGCATGGAACATCATGAATACTCAAATGGCAGTATTGGAACGAAGTTTTTGCCGGATGATCGTGCTCTATCCCTGGAAGACGTGGAACTAGCAACTTTACAAGCAGTTTTTGAGCGTTTCCAAGGCGTGAAAGGTGTGAAGATTGTAGAAATTAGCCACGAAGAGGAAGCTTGGGCTAAAAATGCCGCGACGCATTCCATCATTAGCTATCTGGATAGTTACTTGCTTAAAGCTTTGGAATAAAGAAACGGAGCCTCACATTGTTGAGGGGCTCCGTTTTGCTCGGTTTATTCAAAGTTACTTCCCGTGGCAATTCTTGTACTTCTTCCCGCTTCCGCAGGGGCAAGGCTCATTCCTGCCCACTACTTTTTCCTTCACAATCGGCTGTACCCGCTGCACGGGACCGTTGTGGCCGGCCGACATGGCGGCGCGTTGGGCGGCCTGCTGGGTCTCGGTCATGGCCTGCTGGTTGTTGGCTTTTAAGCGGCTGTTCTGGGCGCGGCGGGCGGCTTCGGCAGCGGCTTGTTGTTGCTGGGCGCGCTGCAGGGCGTCTTCGTCGGGCAGGGCCAGCGAGCCTTTGAGCAGGAAGGAGGTGACGTTGGAGTTGATATGGCCGATCAATCCTTCGAAAAGGTTGTAAGCCTCCATTTTATAGATCACCAACGGGTCTTTTTGTTCGAAAGAAGCGCCCTGAACGGATTCTTTCAGGTCGTCGACGTTGCGCAGGTGCTCTTTCCAGGCATCGTCGATGATGGCGAGCGTGGCGACTTTTTCCACGTCCTGCATGATGGATTTGCCGTTGGTACGGATGGCGTCGTCCATATCGGCCGAGATGTTGAGGCCCAGGCTGCCGTCGGTGAAGGGCACGACGATCCGTTTGTAGCGGTGGCCTTCGCGTTCGTGCACGTCTTTGATAATGGGCAACAGGCGTTCGCCGACTTGCTGGCGTTTGCGGTGGTAGAGGTCGAATACCTGATGCTGGAATGTGGCCATCACCGTAGCTGCCGGCGCGCTTTTGAACCAGGCGGCATCCATTTCCGGGTCGACGCCGATCGTGCGGATGGCGTCGAGACGGAAGGTTTCGAAGTCGCCGCCTTCGCGGTGCACGTGTACCAGTTCTTCGGTGATGCCGAGGAAGGCGCTGTTGATGTCTACGGCAAGTCGCTCGCCGAAAAGGGCGTTGCGGCGTTTTTTGTAAATGGCTTCGCGCTGGATGTTCATCACGTCGTCGTATTCGAGCAGGCGCTTGCGAATGCCGAAGTTGTTTTCCTCAACTTTGGTTTGTGCGCGTTCGATAGACTTGGTGACCATGGAGTGCTGGATCACATCGCCGTCTTTATGGCCCATTTTATCCATCAGGCCGGCGATCCGGTCGCTCTGGAAGAGGCGCATCAGCGAATCTTCGAGCGAGACGTAGAACTGCGAAGTGCCCGGGTCGCCCTGACGGCCGGCGCGGCCGCGCAGCTGGCGGTCGACACGGCGGCTTTCGTGGCGCTCGGTACCGATGATGGCCAGACCGCCCGCGTCTTTTACACCCGGACCGAGTTTGATGTCGGTACCCCGGCCGGCCATGTTGGTGGCGATGGTGACCTTGCCGGCCAGACCGGCTTCGGCGACGATCTCGGCCTCGCGCTGGTGCTGCTTGGCGTTCAGTACGTTGTGGTCGATGCCGCGCAGTTTGAGCAGGCGGCTGAGCAACTCGGAGATTTCGACCGAGGTGGTACCCACGAGCACCGGCCGGCCGGCATCGCGCAGGCGGTTGATCTCCTCGATCACGGCGTTGTATTTCTCGCGGGCGGTTTTGTACACCAGGTCTTCCTCGTCTTTGCGGGAGATGGCGCGGTTGGTCGGGATGACGACCACGTCGAGTTTGTAGATGTCCCACAATTCCTTGGCCTCGGTTTCGGCCGTACCGGTCATACCGGCGAGTTTGTGGTACATACGGAAATAGTTCTGGAGCGTGACGGTGGCGTAGGTCTGCGTGATCTCGCCCACTTTCACATTTTCCTTGGCTTCGATGGCCTGGTGCAAGCCATCGGAGTAGCGGCGACCCTCCATGATACGGCCCGTTTGCTCGTCGACGATCTTGACTTCGCCCTCGGGCGTCACGATGTATTCGTTGTCTTTGTCGAACAGCGTGTACGCTTTCAGCAGTTGCTGCACGGCGTGTACGCGGCGGCTTTTGATGCCGTAGTCCTGCGAGAGGCGTTCCTTGGCTTCGGTGCGCTCGTTGAGGTCGAGATTGGCGTTCTGGTCAATTTTGGCCAGTTCGGTGCCGATATCGGGCAGGATGAAGAAGCTGGAGTCGTTGTTGAAGCGGGAGAGGAATTCCACGCCTTTTTCGGTGAGTTCGACCGAGCGGTTTTTTTCATCGATGGTAAACAACAGTTCTCGGTCCACGTCGGGCATCCGTTTGCTGTTTTCCTGCAGGTAGAAGTTCTCTGTTTTTTGCAAATGCACTTTGACGCCCTCTTCGCTGAGGAATTTGACCAGCGGGCGGGCTTTGGGCAGGGCGCGGTGGGCGCGCAGGAGCGACATGCCGGCCTGTCCTTCGTCGGTCCCTGTTTTTCCTTCGGCAAATTGTTTGCGCGCATCGGCCAGGAATTTGGCGGCCAGGCGGGTTTGTTCTTCAAAAAGGCGCTTGACGTTGGGGTTCAGCTCCACGTATTCCTGGTCTTCGGCGCCCCGGGTGACCGGGCCGGAGATAATGAGCGGCGTGCGCGCATCGTCGATCAGGACCGAGTCGACCTCGTCGACGATGGCGTAGTGGTGTTTGCGTTGCACGAGTTCGGTGGGGCTCACCACCATGTTGTCGCGCAGGTAGTCGAAGCCGAATTCGGCGTTGGTGCCGAAGGTGATGTCGGCCAGGTAGGCGTCAATGCGTTCCTGGGAGTGGGGGCGGTATTTGTCGATGCAGTCGACCGTGAGCAGCAGGAATTCGTAGATCGGGCCCACCCATTCGGAGTCGCGGCGGGCGAGGTAGTCGTTGACGGTCACGATGTGCACGCCTTCGCCGGCCACGCCGTTGAGGTAGGCGGGCAGGGTCGCAACGAGGGTTTTGCCCTCGCCCGTGGCCATCTCGGCGATTTTGCCGTCGTGGAGCACCATACCACCGATGAGCTGCACGTCGTAGTGTACCATGTTCCAGGTGATGTCGCCACCGGCGGCTACCCACTGGTTGTGCCACACCGCTTCATCGCCTTCGATCCGGACGTAGGATTTGCCCCGGGCCGAGAGTTTGCGGTCGTGCTCGGTGGCCGTGACGCGCAGCGTAGGGTTTTCGGTGAATCGGCGGCTGGTTTCTTTGACGAGGGCGAAGGCTTCGGGCAGAATGTCGAGCAGGATTTCCTCGAGGGCTTTGTCGCGGTTTTTGCGCAGCTCGTCCACTTCCTTGAAGAGGGCGTCTTTGTCGTTGAAGTCCTCGGCGTCGATGGCCTGCTGGTTCACGCGGGCGATTTCGGCGTCGATGTCTTTGAGGTATTCGCGGATGCGCTCGCGGAACTCCAGGGTTTTTTCGCGCAGGGCATCGTTGGAAAGAGACTGATATTCAGCAAAATATCGATTGATCTCGGCAACGTTCGCTTCGTATTTATTCAGGTCGCGATCCTGTTTTGTGCCGAGCAGTTTTTTCAATAAACCAAACATGGTCCGATGTGTATTTGAAAGGTGGTGTTGTAAAAAGCAGTAGCGGCGGCCTGTAGCGCCGCCTGAATTCCGGGCCGCAAAGATAGCGCTTTCACGGCCGGATCGGGCAGGGCAGCACATATCATTCCATGCGGGGAAAATGTTATTTTTTTGTCAAAATGGCAGAAGCCGCCGCCCCAACCGGAAAAGATGGCGCAAAAAACAACCAAACAGCCCCAAACCTGACAACCCAATCGAAACAATCGAACCAATCGAATCAATCGAATCAATTACAACATTCCTTTGTACAAAGTAACCATCGTCGCCACCAGCCACACCGCCAGCGCCGCATTGAACAACAGCGCCCCGATGGCCGTGACGCTCGCGTACCAGCGCCGGGCGCGCAGGCTCCCGCTCAGGCGGTCGCGGCTGCCGTGATCCAGTTCGGGCGGCTGCACCCACAAACCCGAACAAATGGCCAGGGCGCTTAGGGCCAGTACGGCCCACAGTACCCGGTTGAGGGTGTTAAACAGTTGAAAATGAAGGCTGTGGAACACCCAGTCCATCAAAATCAGTCCGGAAAACAAGGCGCTGAAAAACCACAACACCGGCCGGTAGCCCAACAAAAAACGGCGTTCGCGCAACGACAGATCGAGGCGGCGCTGCCCGGCGCGCAGGGCCGAGAAGGCGAAAAAAACAACGAGCAGCCAGAGCGGCCAGTAGTGGATGAGGAGGGGCATGGGGGCTATTTTTTCAAACTGATTTGTACAAAACTGAATTCCGGGTCGGGTAAAACCATTTTTGCCCCGCTTCCCCGGTCGACGTACCCAAAGCCGGCTTCATTCGGGAGGGCCGTCAACCATTGCGGATGACGGGTTTTGATAAGGGAAACAGCCGGGTTGGGCGCAGGAAATACGAAGGCCGTACTTTCACTGTTGGGCTCGTTTTGCCAGTTGTATGGTCCGAAAATAGCGCTCAATTCACTCAGATTGATTGCAAAATCCCAATAGATCGCATTGATTTTGTCGGGAGCAGCAGCGTCGTAAATTATCTGAATGAGTGAAAACCTGGGATCGGAGGGTTTCAATTTTCGCCAAATGAGGTGAGGCCGGGTCTCTTCATAGGGCTGTTGAGTAAACAAATCGGTCAATTGCAGCAAATCAATGCCGCGGGAGAGCAAAAGGGCTACCCGGTTGAAATATTCTTTTAGCGAAAGTGTATGAAGTTCCTGTGCGTCCGACATGTTTGACAAAAATAGCGCAAAATCAGCGCATTATCCCCCATGCCCGTTCAAAACATGACCGTCCAGGCCAGCACCATCGATCGAATCGAAGGCCGTCCCAACTTTACAGTTCTCAATTGTTCCAGATTTTTGCACTCAACTTTAAAAAAAACTCCAGATTTTTAAAGTGACCAACCGTGTTACGTAAGCATCACCCGCTCATGCACCAACCCCACGATCTCCGCCTCCAGCGCCGTGGCTTTTTCGGCCATACGTTCGGCTTCTTCGGTCACGGTGCGCGCGTAGTCTTTGTCGCTGAGCCCCAGGGCGTTCACCTTGACGTTGAGCCAGGCGCCGTGTACGGCCGTGCGGGCGCAGAGGGCGCCTACGCCGGCGTCGGTGACGGAGTTGGGATTGCCTTCCGCCACCATTTCGCGGATGAGGCCGAAGGATTCGAGGGCCAGCCGCATCACCTTGAGCGGCACCTTGATGGCGCCCACGGTGGCTTCCTGGATGGCCTGACTGCGGGCGTATTTTTCCTCGGGCGTGCCCTTGGGCAGTCCGAATGCTGCCATGATGGCGTTGAAAGCGGCGGTATCTTCGTCGACGGCGCGCAAGAGGGCGTCCTTGAGTTGCTGACCGCGTTCGGCGGCCTGGCCGAAGTGGTCCCAGCGTTCGTCCCAGCCGCGTTTGTGGCTGCTGAGGTTAGCAACCATGGTGGCCAGCGACACGCCCAGGGCGCCCACGTAGGCGCTCACCGAGCCGCCGCCGGGGGCCGGGCTTTCGGCGGCCGTTTCGTTGGCAAATTCGCGCAGATTCTTCTTAATCAGTAGTTTGGCTTCGCCGGGATCGGCGGCTGCCAGGTTGTATTCGATGATCTTGCGCTGCGGATCGAAGGGGCTGAGTTCGTCGAGGCCCATCGACTTGACGGCGATCTTGATCAGTTCTTCTTCGCTCACGCCGGCGCTGCGTTGTTGTTTTTTCAAAAAATAACGTCCGGCTTCGAGCATCACTTCCAGGGGCACGAGGCCCACCAGTTCGGAGCCGGTGACGCGCATGCCGCGGCGGTCGGCGCTTTTGCAACATTCTTCAAAAGCCAGGTACAGCGGCGTGTTGCGGATGTTGGTGAGGTTCATCGACACCTGCGCGATGCCGTATTCCTCGATGAACCAGCCGATGGCCTTCACGTCTTTCAGGACGCCGGGCTGGCGCAGGGGTTCGCCGCTGGCATCTTTCATGGGTTTTCCGGTGGCGGGGTCGTTCAGTACGCGGCCTTTTTCGCGCACGTCGAAGGCGACGGAATTGGCGCGGCGCACCGAGGTGGTATTCAGGTTGATGTTGTAGGCGATGAGGAAATCGCGGGCGCCGATGACGGTGGCGCCGCGTTTGGCGTCGAAGCGGGCAGGGCCGTAGTCGGGTTTCCATTCGGGGCGCGTGATTTTGTCGGGCAGGCCCTCATATTCGCCGGCGCGGATGTCGGCCAGATTTTGGCGTTCGGGGCGGGTGGCGGCCGCTTCGTAGCAGTAGACCGGCAGATCGAGCTCGCGACCCACGCGTTCGGCGAGTTGGTGAGCCCATTTGGCCGTTTCTTTCATGCTGATGTTCGACACCGGGATGAGCGGGCACACGTCGGTGGCGCCCATGCGCGGGTGTTCGCCGCTGTGTTTGCTCATGTCGATGAGTTCGCCGGCAGTCCGGATGGCGCGGAAGGCGGCTTCTACCACGGGAGCGGGTTCGCCCACGAAGGTGACCACGGTGCGGTGCGTGGCCTTTCCGGGGTCGACGTCGAGCAATTTGACGCCTTCCACGCTTTCAATAGCGTCGGTGATGGCTTTGAGCACAGCCGGGTCGCGGCCTTCGGAGAAATTGGGGACGCATTCTATCAGTTGCTTCATGATATTTTTTATTTGGAAAGGTGGGGCAAAGGTGAGGCTTTTGCCGGGAATCTCGTACGAGATGGCTGCATTCATGTGCCTGTGTCACATGCCTTTACCCGTGTCTGGAAAAGGGTGGGGGAGCAGATTGCACCGCGAAAAAAAACATGGGCAGTGTTGCGCCGTTTGGCGCCTGGGCGGCCAGCGCTCTGGATACGCTGGATTGTGATGGTCGGCCAGCGTTAAAAATTGCCCACTTGCACGTCGTCGAAATACCCCGAGGCCCAAAGGGCCAGTATCAGCGTGCCGACGGCGATGCGGTAGTAGCCGAATACCTTGAATCCGTGGCGGGTGAGGTAACTGACAAACCCTTTGATGGCCAGCATGGCGACCACGAAGGCTACAACATTACCCACCGTCAGAAGCAGAATTTCCTGCTGCGTAAGTGTCGAAACCTGATTTTCCTCCATAAAATCCCACAGGGACTTGCAGGTGGCGGCAAACATGGTCGGTACGGCCAGGAAAAACGAAAACTCGGCGGCGGTGCGCGGCGACAAGCCCTGCGTCAGGCCGCCGATGATTGTGGCGGCCGAACGGCTGACGCCCGGAACCATCGAAATGACCTGAAACAGACCGATGTTCAGCGCTTTTCGCCAGTTGATGTCGTCGGTTGTCGTTTCAACGCGGCTGCGGCGTTGAAAAAAATCGTCGAGCAGCAAAAAAATAATGCCGCCGACAATGAGCGCTGCGGCCACCACGACGATGTTTTCGAGCAGGGCATCGATCTGTTTTTTCAACAAAAGACCAAACACCACGGCGGGCAGGAAAGCCACGAACAACCGCAGGTAAAAAGTCAGGTTTTGGAAAAAACGCCGCCAGTACAAAACGACCACCGAAAGGATGGCGCCGAACTGAATCGCGACGGTAAAAACCTTCACAAAGCGATCCGATTCAATGCCCATCAGCGTAGAGCCGATGATCATGTGCCCGGTGGATGAAACCGGCAGAAACTCCGTCAAACCCTCAATAATAGCCAGAATGATGGCTTGCAACAGGTTCATTCTTCCTCGGTCGGGTTGTTGTAGAGCGAGGGCGTGTTGTCTTCGGTGTTTTTCGGTCGTTTGAAAATACCGATGGCGACCACGACGAAGCCCGCTACGATCATCAGCGGCGCCAGGGTGATGCGGCGGAAACTGTAGAGTTCTTCGCCGTGCCATTCGTTCGGGTTGGTTTGCGCGCCGCCAGTCATGGCTGCCAGGCCCAGCAATACCAACAGCAGGCCGATGCCGAAATACAGGAAGTTTTCACGGGTGTACAGGAGCTCGTGGTCGCCCGTGCGGAAGATATTCTGACGCTTCGAAGGCTCGCGGCGCGGCGCGGCGGGCGCCGGTGCGGGGCGTTTGGCGGGTTGTGCAGGTGCAGGATTGGGGCGACGAGGTTGCTGTTTAGCCATTTTTTTAAAGGTTGATGAGGGTTGATTAAGGTTGATGAGGGTTGATAAAGGTTGATTAAGGTTTATAAGGTTGATAAGATGGATATGGTTGTTTCCGAATGATAAACCATATAAACCCATATAAACCTCATAGCCCTTATAAACCTTATAAACCCTCATCAACCCTCATCAACCCCTTTTTTAATACAATTCATCTACGCGCATTCGCAAAAACTTGTTGACCACAAACCAGGTGCTCAGGCCCGAAATCAGGACGCCGAGCACCAGCAGACTGACGTAAATGGCCAGTGCGCTGTTGAGATCCTGCAATTCGCGTATTTCAGGCATCTGGCGTTGTACAACCACGGTGCCGAGGATAAGGGCGGCAATGGCTATGACGGCGCTGATGAGGCCGTTCCAGATGCCGCGCCGCAGGTAAGGGCGGCTGATGAACTCCCAGGAGGCGCCGACCAGTTCCTGATTTTTGATCAGAAAACGGTTGGAATACAGGGCCAGGCGAATGGTATTGTGAATGAGCGTAACGGCGGCAAAGATGAGCAAAAATCCGAGGGCGAGGGTGATCCAGCCCAGTTTTTCGAGGTTCGGACCGATATTGCCCGTGGTGGCGGCTTCGTAGTACAGCTCGGCGATCATGGTGTCGGCGCGCAGTTCTTCACGCCAGGCGAGCATGGTATCGGTGTTGGCGTATTCGGCGCGGATATTGAACCGAATGACGTCGCGCATGAGTTCGGGCAGGTCTTGCAAGAGGCTGGCATCGCCCAGGTCTTCGCGCATGGCGGCGGCGGCCTGTTCGCGGGTCACGAAGGTGACGGTTTCGGGTTTCACAAACGATTTTTCCCGCACCACGGAAACGATGCGCGACACGTCTTCGGGGCCGGCGTCGTTTTTGAGTTCGAGCCAGATGTCCACTTTTTCCTTGAACAATTGCACCAGCTTGCGCCCGTGCAGGGCGGTCAGGGCAAAAAAGCCCAGGATGAACAAGACCAGCGCGACGCTGATGATCGCGTACAGGTAGGTAGGTTTGGTTCGTGGCATCTGGTGTGGTGTTGAAGGTCAAAAAAGGCCGTAAGGAGCCCGCCTGTGGCGCTTCGTGCGATTTCTGCGCAAATTTTTCGCCCGCAGGTACGGCAAAGGTAGCCGACGCCGTTTTCTTTGCAGTCAAGACGACCATTTTTTCCATGCAATACCTTTGCCTGATCCTTTCATTTGCCTGGCTGGGCTTTCAGCCCGACGGAAAAATCTACTTCACCAACCCTTCCTTCGAAGATACGCCGCGCGAATCGGCCTCTCCCCTGGGCTGGAACTCCGTAACGCCCGGCAGCACCCCCGATATTTTGCCCGGCCCCTGGGGCGTACAACACAAAGCGCAGGATGGCGCTACCTGCCTGGGTCTTGTAAGCCGCGAAGATGGCACTTCGGAAGACGTCACACAAGCGCTCCCGGGCATGCTCAAAGCCGGCACCTGCTACACTTTTACCCTTTATCTCTCCCATGCCAAACGCTACGCCGGCTACAACCTGCCGGTGCGGCTCCGCGTGTGGGGTGGCGCCGGCCGCGATGGCCGCGATCAGTTGCTGGCTGCTTCGCCGCTGATCGACCATGAAGACTGGCGGGTGTACAAATTTCAATTCATTCCCAATCGCGACATGCGCGTCATCACCTTCGAGGCGCATTACGGCCCGGGCGTTTTCAAACCCTACAAGGGCAATATTTTGCTGGATAATTGCTCGTACATCGAGCGATGCGACCGCGCCTGAGTCAGGGCGTGTCGTCAGAATGTTTGCTGTTCCCGAGGTCGATATTGACCAGCATGGCGGCGCACATGAAGAAAAATGACCCGATTTTGTCCGTTTCCACAAAGTCGTTCATGAGCATGAGCAGGTCGATCAACACAAAACAGAGCAGGGCCGCCAGCAACATGCGGCGCCGGGCAGGGTCGTGGGTTTGATGGTAGACCTTCTCGCCGCGCAGAATGACGAAAAAGCAGAAGCCGATAAATATCGCTACACCCGGGATGCCTTGTTCCACGGCAGTCATCAGGTAATAGTTGTGCATACCCGAGCGCTCGGGGTTGTCGCTCACATAGGTTTTAAAACTGCTGACGGTGTAATTTTTATAAAAAAAGTAAAAATTGCCGGGTCCGAAGCCCAAAATGGGCTTTTCCTGCAACATGGCAGAAGCGGCCACCCAACGGTACACGCGCTCCATGGTGGAAATGTCTTCCAGTTTGGTCGTGGCTTCCAGCAGGTTGTCGAAGCGGGTGTGAGTGACGGTCTTCTGGTAATCCGGGGCAAATTCCAGCCAGTTGCCGCGCGCGCCCAGCCAGCTGACGAACAGGGCAATGAGGAATACAAAAGCCGTCAGCGTGGCTTTCATCAGCCGAAGCCGAACCAACCACCGGATGCCGATAGCGGCCACCAGCGCCACGTATGCGGCGCGGGTGTAGGCAAAATTGATCCCGACAATAAATACGAGAATACCCGCAACAAGCAGCCACCAGGCCATCGACCAGCGCCGGTACCACCAGGTTCCGTACCACACGAAAGGCAGGAAAATGGCCAGCAGACAGGCGTACATCACGTGGTTGCGGTAGAAGGGGCCCATCACGAAATTGACCGTCTTGAAGGAAAAGCCACTCGGGGCGTGACGGACCAGAATGACCAGCACCGTGATCAAAAGCGGCACAAAAAACCACCACAAGAGGTGTTTCCAGGCCCAGGCGCCATCCAGTACGCGGCCGGCCAGGAAGTAGAAGACGATGATGTACCAACCTTTGGCCAGTAAAAACTTGAAGGAAACGACAAAATCCTCCGACGCGGCAACGCTCACGGCCATCCAGGCGAGATGAACGAACAGGGCCAGGGTAATCGGGTGGCGGAAGTAGCGCCCGTCGAGACTTCGCCAGTGCTGAATAAACCAGATGACCGAAGCCAGGGTGAGCAGCCACATCAGCGGCTCAGAGGGAAAATCGGTGCCGAATCCGCCGGGCAGGTCCATTTCCGTGGAGATCGGGATGCAGGCCAGCATCACGAAAAAGATGCGCTGGAAATCGACCAGCGCCCACCAGAGGATCAGCAAACCGAATGGAAGCCCGAGTATCCAGAGCCGGTCGAGCCAAACGGCGCACCAGATGGCGGCCACGCTTGCCAGACTAAATCCTGCCACCAGCGCGCTGCCGGGCCGTTCGCTTGGTACGGCCGCGAGTTTTTCCGCCATCTGGCGAAAAAAACGGAGGGTGTTGAGCAGGATGGTCGACATAACGCGGAACGGCACTCAGTTGGCCCGGATTTGGCCCATTACGCCCCGGTAGTTTTCGGCCAGCAAGGCGGCCAGCAGGGTAAACAGGAAAGCTGCCACGACCGAGGCGATGACGATGACCGAGCGTTTGGGGCGGCTTTTCACTTGCGGTACCTCGGCGCGTTCCACGGTAAGCAGGGCGGGAATATCGGTGTTGTAAGAGGCTTTGATGTGGTTGTAGCGCTCCATGTCGTAGCTCAGTTGTTTGCGCGACTGGAAGTGCAGGTCTCTCAGGATGGCAACCTGGGGCAAACCCTCGTTGAAGCGGCGAATCGTGAGGTTGTCGCCGCTGTTCAACAGTTGTTTGCGCATTTGCTCGGAGGCGCGGAGTTCCGCCTTGATGTATTCGACGGTATCGCGCGGGATGAGCGGGTTGTTTTGTAGAATATCGAGGCGGGCGCGGTTTCTCACTATGCCGGCTTCGGCGAGGGTAAGTTGTTCGGACAGTTGTTCGCCCTGCGCTTCGGAATCGTAAATGCCGTAACGCGCCTGGATGGTACGCATGCTGTCGCTCAGCAAGACGAGTTCCTCCTGCTTGCGTTTGATGTTGTCGTTGAAGGCGTCGAGCAGGCGGCGCTGGCTTTCTTTGGTCAGGCTTTGCGCGATGGCATTGATTTGTTCGCGGGCGGCGTTGGCGATATCGGCGGCGAGTTTGGGATCGGTATCCTCCATACTCACGACGATGGCGTCGTTTTTGTTTTTTTCAACGGAATACAGCCCGTTGAAGATTTCACGCACTTTGAAGGCGCCGTCTTTGGAAGTAGAATCGATGCCGTAGTGCTGGTACAATTGAAAACGGGAAATCAGGTAGCCGGCCAGTTCGTTACTGCCGGCAATTTCGAGCAGCCGGTCCAGTTCGCGGTCGCCGCCGTAGTAATCGGTCACGGCGCTCGAGGCGCCGAACATCAGTTCCGGATTGGAAAGTTGCGGGCTGGTGGGGTAGAAAGTGGTGGAGGCTTTGTAGTAATTGTCCAGCATCAGGGAGAATCCAACGCTCCCGACGAGGGCCAAAAGACAGATATTTCGAATTGCTTTTCGCCACCGGTAAATGGTCTGGAACGTATCAATCAGGTTGTCGCGCTTGTCCATGCAGGATGGTTTGTTCGTTTGAAACTGCGGCGGCGTGTCGCCAAAGCGCCGCAAAAGTAGCAAATTAGCCGTCGGGGGAAGTCCCGGGTTAAAAAAGACCGCCCGGCGGGAAGGGAATTCCTGCCGGGCGGAATTTTTCCGGCTTTGCCGGAAAACGTTTCAGCCGTTTGAAAAGCTGCCTGGGTTCAGCGCCATTCTGCCAAAAGGCGTTCGGCTTCTTCGGAGCCCATTTGGGCGGCGGCTTCCAGATCGCGGGCAAACTCGGGCTTGCCGACCTGGTGTTTGGCGATACCACGATACAACAAGCCGTCAGCGTCGGGCAGGAATTCCCGGCCGGCTTTTATCTCGAGGGTTTTGTCGAATGCATCGAGAGCGGCGCGGGCGTCGTTGAGTTCCAGCAGGGCTTTGCCCAGGAACCAGGTGGCGCGGCGGCGGCGCACGAAGTTGGGGTCGTCTTCGTTGAAGTTGCGTTGCAGAAACAGGCGCATTTCCTGTGCCGCTTCGGCGAAGCGTTTGGTCCGGAAGAGGCATTCGCCTTTTCTCAGGCGGGCCAGCCAATGCAGGGGTTCCAGGGCCAGCGAGCGTTTGACGGCCTGCTCAAAATCGGCCAGCGCACCTTCCCAGTCGTTTTTCAGGGTTTTGACCTTCCCGCTGCCGTAATAGGGCTCGGGGTTGTAGGGATTGATCGCGATGCTTTTGGTAAAATCGTGCAGGGCGTCGTTGAAATTGCGCAGTTTGTAATTGACGTATCCGCGGCGCTCGTAGGCCAGGGCGTGGCGCTCGAACTTTTCGATAGCGCGGCTCAGGGCGACGGTTGCTTCTTCTTCCATGCCTTTTTGCTGCACCAGTTCGCGGCCGCGCAGGTACTCGGCCACGGCTACCTTGTCGGATGCCGGCTCGATCGTCAGATCAAACAGCAGGCGGCCATTGTCGACACCCCAGGCGCGGATATGGCCGGCCACGGCAAACTGCGCCACTTCGTCGAGCAGGGCCGTGGTGCTGCGCCAGTGCTTCTCACTGTTCATCAGCGTTTGTTGCGGCACAACCAGGGCAAATTCTTCGGGCATAAACACCTGTTCGGGCTTGAACAAAATGTCGGCCTTGTAACAGGTCTCCAGACGGGTCAGCCAATGGCGGGAGGCGACGTCGTAGGTGCGTTGGTTGCCGAATTCAAGCCGGCCTTTGAAGATCAGTTTGAGCGCTTGCATAAAACATCCTGCTGTTGGGTTGCCGGCGGGCGGCAACACAGTGAAAGTTTCGATCCTTGGGGCGTCTTCACTCGGTTTGACTGGGGGCGGCATAGGTTATTTCCACGACGACAGGGAGTTTCTCCACGTGTAGTCGGTGAAGTCGGTACGATTGCGTGTTAGCGTCGGATAATTCCCGGCGGCTAGCCGCGAATTATCAGTGTATTACCCACAAAATCAGAAGATAGAATGGCCCTTTCGAAGATCTGAATCCTTCAACACAATGCCGTCCGAAAGGGTTCGCTTTTCCCGGTAACAGGGTGTCAAATATCCGAAACAAAGCCCGGAGCGCCAAACTTAACGTCGCTTAAATTTTAAAAAAATTATTTGTTTGTAAATGACTGGGAAAATATCATTCGGATAAATCACCGATTCGCATGCCTTTACCCAATAAAGGTTAAGTTTGACGCTTGCTTTTTTTTAGGCGGGCTTTGCCAAATGCTTGTTTAATTTGCCACACATTTGCTCCTGACCCAAATTGCCGCCAGACCTGCCCGAATTCTATTTGTGAAGCTTTTTGTTTAAAACGCCATGCCATGTCGGAAAAACGTTTGTTTGATTATCTGCACGAACAACTTGCCCATTTTCCCCAGTCCAAAGCCTTCGGCTGCAAGTCGGCCGACGGCTCCTGGCAGTATTTGTCAACCGCGGAAATAGCCGAACTGGCCAACCGCCTGAGCCTGGGACTTTTGAATGCCGGGTTGAAACCGGGCGACAAAGTTGCGACGGTCGTCTATCGCACCACGCCGGCCTGGGTTATCCTGGATTTTGCCCTCTCTCAAATCGGGGTGCTCAACGTACCGATGTACCCGACCATCAGCGTACGGGAATACGTCTACATCCTCAACGAGGCGGAAGTGCGTTGCTGCTTTGTCGGCGACGGCGACCTTTACGACAAAGTGGCGCAGGCACGGGAAAAATCGCCCGCCGTGAACGAGGTTTTTACCTTCGATCCGCACCCCTCCGCAAGGCACTGGGAAACTCTCCTGGCGCCGTCCGGTAGCGACTTTTCGGCTGTCGAGCAGATCCGAACCACGATCCGCCCCGACGACCTGGCGACCCTGATTTATACCTCCGGCACCACCGGCGACCCCAAAGGCGTCATGCTGACCCACCGCAATATCACCTACAACGTGGATACCATGCGGCCGCTTATCCCGCTCGATCCCGGCGACCGTGCCCTGAGTTTTCTGCCGATCAGTCATATTTTCGAACGGGCGGTCGTGTATGCCTACACCGCCTACGGCGCCAGCGTGAGTTTTACCGGCACCGATAACCTGGGCGGTGAAAACGGCGATTTTAAAGCAATTAAACCGCATTTCTTTACGGCGGTGCCCCGCCTTTTGGAAAAAGTGTACGAACGTATTCTCGAAAAAGGTCTCGAACTGAAGGGGCCGAAACGCGCCATCTTTTTCTGGGCGCTGGGGCTGACCGACCACTGGGCTTTTGAACAAAATCCCGGCTTTTTGACCGGCCTGCAACGCCGCATTGCCGACCGCCTGGTTTTTTCCAAATGGCGGGATGCACTGGGCGGACACATTCGCGGCGTGGTGACCGGCGCCAGTCCCTGTCCGCTGAAGATCATGCGTACTTTCAACGCCGCCGGCATTCCGCTCCGCGAAGGTTACGGGATGAGTGAAGCGGCCCCGGCACTGAGTTTCAGCCGTTACGAATCCAAGGGCGCGCTGCTGGGCACGGTGGGTACCTTGCTGGAAGGTGTGGAAGCCTATATCGAGCCGGGCGGCGACTATGGCCCCGGCGAAGGCGAAATCATTGCCACCAGCCCCGGCATCATGCTTGGCTATTTCAAACAGCCGGAAAAAACAGCCGAGGTGCTGCGCTTCGACGGGGGCAAACGCTGGCTTTGTACCGGCGATGTGGGCCGCTTCGTCGATGGCCCGGGCGGAAAAAAATTCCTGCAAATCACCGACCGCAAAAAAGAACTGCTCAAAACCAGCGGCGGCAAATACGTGGCGCCCGCCCCGCTCGAATCGCGCCTGAAAGAACACCGCCTCGTCGAACAGGCGATGGTCGTGGGCAATAACCTGAAATTTGTTTCCGCCCTGATCGTGCCGGCCCAGGCCGCCCTGCGCGACTGGTGCGAGCACCACGAAATCGGGTGGACCACCCTTGCCGAAATGGTGCGTCACCCTCGGGTGCTCGAACGCTACCAAATGCTGCTCGACCGCATCAACCCCGATTTTGGGCGTGCCGAACAGATCAAAAAATTCGTCCTGCTGCCCGACATCTGGGAGCCGGTCAGAAAGGACGGGGCCGAGGGCGAACTGACGCCGACCCTCAAACTGAAAAGACGGGTGATCGAAGAGAAGTTTAAAGCGGAGATTGCGGGGATGTACGTTTAGGGTTTTGGTTTTTGGGCGTTGGGTTTTGGAAACCCAAAACCCAACTCCCAACTCCCAAAACCTACAACCGCCTGATTTTGATATTCTTGTACCACACCGGATCGCCGTGGTCCTGCAGGGCGATTTTGCCTTCCCGCGCGGTGCCGAAGGCTGCCCATTCGTGGAATTTGCTGGCGGCGATCATTTTGGGCCATTCGGGCGAGTTCTGATCGTACGTCACCAGTTTGCGGTTGTTGAGCCAGTGTTCGATTTTGCCGTTTTTGGATACAATACGCACGTGGTTCCATTCGCCGGCCGGGCGCACGGTTTCGTATTTGCAGGAGATCATGTCGTAGAGGTCGCCGGCGCGGTGTTTCGGGATGCGGGCGTCGGGATGGCAGGCATTGTCGAGCACCTGCATTTCAGGGCCGGTCATCCAGCCGTAGCCGTATTTGGCAGGGTCTTCGATGACGTTGTAGAAAATACCGGAGTTGCCGCAGGGACCGATGCGCCAGTCGAGTTCCAGTTCGAAGTCTTTGTACGATTCGTTGGTCAGGATGTCGCCACCTTCCTTCTGTTGCCATTCGCCTTCGCCGCGCGGTTTGGCGTCGAGGTGGATGGCATTGTCCTGAACGACCCAGGCGGCGCCGATGGTGGTTTTGCCGTAGTTGTGCCAGCCGTTGAGGCTTTGGCCGTCGAACAGGAGCGTCCAGCCCGCGGCTTTTTCCCGCTCGCTGAGCGTGTTGTCGGGCAGTGGCGCGGCCGGCGACGGAGCGGCGGATACGGCGCCGGGTTGTCCGGCCGGTATTTCGTTGAGGGTGTACCAGGCTTCGGTGGTCCAGATTTCGTGATTCAAGGCGCTGAGCGGCAGGTTGCGCAGGCGGATATGGACGACGTGCCCGGCTTTCAGGCCCGGGATTTCGAGGAATACTTTTTTGCCGTCGGCGGAGACGGTGGCTGATTTGACATCCAGCGTGGTTTCATCCAGTTTGGGGCCCCCGTAGTTGAATGTGGGTTGGTAGCGCCATTGTTTGACGAGATAATGCGACAGGTTCCACCCGTCGCCGTCGCGCAGCGGTTCGGTGAATTCGATCTCCATACCGTTGCTTTTAGCGCGTACGGCCAGCATTTCGAACACCGAGTTGCCGTTGTATTTCATACGTTGCAGGCCATACCAGAGTTTGCCCTCCTGGCCCCAGTTGCCCGGGTTGCCGATCATGCCCACGTACAGCGCGCCATCGGGGCCCCAGGCCAGGCGGTGCGTACCGCCTTCGAGGCCCTGGGTGAAACGAAATACGCAACCCTGCATGACGCCGTTGACCGTTTCGGTACTGACGCGTTGCAAACCTCCGTAACACACGTCGCCGAAAATGACCTGCCCCTGATAAGGGCCATCTTTCAGATACGACGGCTGGGTAGGCGAGTTGCCGATCTCGTCCTGTGGCAACCATACCACGGGTGGGGTGACGGGCATTTGGGCCACGGCGAGGCTGTCGACCGAGTAGGAATTGAAAAATGCGCCGGGCGTGACCAGCAGGAGTTTCGACGAGGGCAGCCAGTCGCCCTGATTGTCGGTGATAAAGATTTCGCCGTTGGCGCCCAAGCCCACACCGTCGGGCGTGCGCAAGCCACGGGCTACGAATTCGATACTGCCGTCCTGTCGACTGATTTTGACGCATTTGCCGCGATCCAGAATTTGCGGGCGGGCGCTGGCGCCGCCGGGCAGGATGGCCGTGGCCAGTGCGGCGTAAAAATGACCGTCTTTATAAGCCAGGCCAAAGGCAAATTCGTGAAAATTGGCCGAAGCCAGCCAGCCTTTGGCGAAGCATTGGTATTCGTCGATGATGTCGTCGCCGTCGGTATCGACCAGTTTGGTGAGTTCCTGTTTTTGCAGGACGAAGATGGTGTCGTCGACTACTTTCAGGCCCAAGGGTTCGGCGAGTCCCTTGGCGATGCGCTTGACTTTGATCTTTTTCGGGTCGCCGCTGGATACGTTGCTAAGGATGTACACACCGCCCATGGCATCCCAGGTCGACACGACCAGGCGGCCGTCGCTGAGAAAATCCATCCCGGCGACTTTGGGCAAAAACTCTTCGGGGCGGGCCTGCGAAAGGTCGTAAGCCGGGTGTACGTCTTTCAAGGGCACGCCGTCGCCCGGGATTGCCTGGCTACCTCCGCCGAGCACCATGGCTGCCGGGGCGCCGTCGCGCAGGTGGGCAAAATTCTGAATCGGAATGGCTTTTGTTTCCGGGCTGCCCGAGCGCGTCCATTGCAGCGAAAGGCCGCGACCGCCGCCAGCCTGGAAATATTCCACCCGAATGGGATGGTAGCCGGCGCGAAGGGCTACTTCCGCTTCCTTGGGCGTGGAGCCGTGCCAGCCGTCGTGGTTGATGAGCAATTGTCCATCGAGGAAGAGCCGCGAGCCGTCGTCGGAAGCAAGCGTGAGCAGGAGGTTGTCGTCTTTTTCGAGGTACAGGTAGCCTTCGGCTTGCAGGGCAAAGTTGTTTTTAAATTCACCAAAGCCGTCGTAGCTGGCTTCCACCTGGCCCATTGCGCCTTCGAGGGTCGGTTTGCCGGCAAAACTGATGTCGGCGAAGGTGTTGGGCGCTTTATCCAGCTGAAACAATTTTACCCGAAGCCCGGGCGTAAGATCCTGTTCTTTTACCGCTTCCGGGCTCAGCCATTTGCTGGCGGGGATGTCGGAGAGGTTGGTGACCAGGCCGCCTTCGCCGTCGTCTTCGCCTTCATCGAGGGAGAGCACGTAGGCGATCATCGCTTTGGCATCGTCGGGCTGGAGGTCGGGGTGGGCGCTCATGGCGGCCACGCCCCATACGCCGGCGCCGCCTGCCATGACTTTCTGGGCAAGTTTTTCGATGTTTTCGGGGGTGTTTTTGTAGCGCTGGGCGATCTGGGCATAGCCGGGGCCCACGGTTTTGACCTCGGCGTTGTGGCAGGTGCGGCAGTCGCTTTTGGCCATCAGGCGTTCGCCGGGGCTGACGGTTTGTTCGCCCTCTTCCTCGTTTTTGCGCTCGGCATCGAAGGGATTGGGGACGCAGGGCACGCTGATAAACATCGTCGTAAGCGTTGTGGAAGCGTTGCGGCGCAGGGTCAGTTCGCCGTCGACAGCCACAGCGTGCAGGTTGTCGGCAATTTGGGGCAGGTTTTTGGAGTCGACGGTTTTCCAGGCGCCGTTGGTTTCGATCGATGAGGCGTCGGCGATGCTGGAAGCGTTGGCGCGCAGCACGACCTCGGCGCCATCGGGCGCGCCCGACATGACGAAAGTGCGCTGGAAGCCGCGCTGACCGTCGATATTGACCATTTCCGGCTGTTCATTGATCCGGATGCGCTGCCCGCTGGCCAATACGAGATCGTACATAATTTCTGCATGGCCGCCTTTGGTGTAGCGGTGGCCGCGGTAGTCGGTACGCGGCGTTTCCTCGCCGGCGGAGGTCCGGACCACCCAGGGGCGTTTGTGCGTATTTTCAAACCAGGCTGGCCCTACGCTCATGGGCTGCGGTCCGTGGCGCATGTTGTACACCGCGCCTTCGAAAGCTGCACTTCCGCTCCAGGCCTTGTAGAGCGCGCAGGAGTCGGTGGAGTAGGCGACCCAAAGCTGGTCGTCGAGGGCGAAGGTGATCATGCGCGGCTGTTTGTCGAGCACGGAGCGGAACACCCAGGGGTCGTTGGGGCGCGCGGAAGTCGGGACGTCGGTGTTTTTACGGCCGCGGGAGGCGAAAAACCAAACAGCCAGCAACCCCAGGGCAAGAAGCAGAAAGAGGGTACGAGATTTGAGCATCGGACAATAGAACGGGTAGAAAAATGACCAAAGGACGCCTGCGCAACGGGCGCCGGCGACAAAACATTTATTGGCAAATCGGGGAACTTGAAGCGGGTGAATTTGGTCAGAGCAGCGGCGAAGTTAAATTTTGGGTGTTTTATGAAGGGGAAAATTTTTGGACAAAAACACATATTTGCTTCATGGGGTCAAAAAACTGTTTGTTGCCAACGAATTGGGACATTTGCCCGTCTTTTGAAAAAAAACACTGGTATGCGAACCCTGTTCTTTCTTCTCTCCGCGCTGCTTCTTTGGGCTTCGTGCCGCGATCGCCGCGAACCCTTACAGCCTGCCTCTGGCAATTTTATCCGTTTCAACGATATGCAAATCGGACAAAGTTCGCGCTACGTCCTGTTTGAAGGGGAGGACTACCACGACCCCGATAATTTCGATTTCGTTTATCGGCCCGACACCCTGGTGCTGACCGTCGTCGGCGCCGATGCCAACGGTTTTTTGATCGAGGAAAAAATGACGCCCGGCTCTGCCTCGCGCCACGGCGCCGGTTACATCATCGATGCCGACAGTATTTACCGCTACTATTTTTCAGTAAACGACGATACGCTTTTCCAAAAGGCGCTTCCGGGCCCCGGCGCATACCTGAACCACCGTTTGGGCTACACAACGCTGGAGTTGCCGCTGGCCCAATTTACAGGGCCCGAGATCGAGATCATCGGCTGGAAACCCGACTATATGGACGGCAATTTTTACTGGTCGGCCATCGATCGGGACTATCAGTTGTTCGGCGTTTTTTACCCCGACGTCAATGTGCTGTCCGACAACCGTTTCATGCCGCCCGACGGCCCGGGCGTCTGGTGCGCTTACACGGCGACCAACGGTCTGATCAAGATTGCGACGTACAATTCCTGGACCCGCCAGGGCCAGGGCTGGGATTTGTTGCCGGATTGAGCCGCCGCGGCCCGGTCGGAGCAGTCTTAAATTTTTCCTAAAAAACAGTTTTACCCAACCCGAAGCCCTTCTGGCGCCTGTCTGGGTTTGAAAAAAAAACTTTTGATCATGAAACACCTTTTGTTTTTCAGTTTTAGCCTGTTCCTGCTCTTCTCCTGCCGCGACCGACGCGAATACCTGCTGCCCGATTCGGGCACGCATATCCGCTTCAACGACATGCAAATCGGGCAAACTTCGCGCTACGTCCTGTTCAAGGGAGAGGCTTATTTCGAAGCCAACAATTTTAACTTTACCTACCTGCCCGACACCCTGGTGCTGGCCATCATCGGGGCGGATGCCAACGGTTATCTGGTAGAGGAAAAACTCACGCCCGGCTCCGCATCGCTCCACGGCGCCAACCATGTTTACAACGCCGACAGCGTGTACCGGTACTACCTGACCATCGAAAACGACACAGTGCGCCAGAAAGCCGTGCCGGGTCAGAGTTTTTGGATTCCCAATCACCTGACCGACAATCCGTTCGTGCTGCCGCTGGCGCAATTCACTGCCCCGGAAGTCAATATCGTCGGCTGGAAAACGGATCATACCTACACAGAGTCGTACTGGACGGCTACCGATCCCGCTTATTCGCTGTTCGGTTATTTTTATGTCGATCTCAATATTCTGACCGACAACCGCGACATGGCGCTGGACGGCCCCGGCTCCTGGTATGCCTACTCCGCCGAAAACGGCATTGTCAAAACGGCTTCGTACAGCTGGTGGACGCAAGAGGGGCTCGGCTGGGATTTGCTGCCGGATTAAGCCACCATCATACCGGCCAGGGTAGCCGACAGGTAGGAGGCCAGTGTGCCGGCGATCAGGGCGCGGAATCCGAGCCGGGCCAGGTCGGCGCGGCGCTCGGGTTCGAGGGCGCCGATGCCGCCGATCTGGATGCCTACGGAGCCGAAATTGGCGAAGCCGCAAAGGGCGAAACTGACAATAGCCAGCGCCTTGGGGCTCAGTGTGTCTTTGATTTGCGACAACTCGACGTAGGCAACGAATTCGTTGGCCGCCAGTTTGAGGCCCATGAGCGAGCCCGCGGTGAGGATTTCATTGGAAGGCACGCCCATGGCCCAGGCAAAGCCGGCAAAAACCCAGCCCAGAATGGTTTGCAGGCTCAGGTCGGGGTTGCCGAACCAGCCGCCGATGCCGCCGAGCATGAAGTCGACCAATGCGATCAGCGCAAGGAAACCCACCAGCATGGCGAGCACGTTGAGGCCCACGCGGAGACCGTCGGAACAACCTGCCGAGATCGCGTCGACGATATTGGAGTGGGCTTTTTCGACTTTCAGTTTGACGGAGCCTTTGGTTTCGGGTTCGCCCGTTTCGGGGTGCATGATCTTGGCGATGGCCAGGGCCCCTGGCGCCGCCATGATACTGGCTGCTATCAGGTATTCGGCTTTTACCCCAAACATGATGTAAGTAGCCATTACTCCGCCGGCAATGCAGGCAAAAGAGCCCGTCATGGAAGCCATGAGCTCGGAGGTGGTCATGCCTTTCAGGTAGGGCCGGATCATAATCTGGGCTTCCACCTGACCCACAAAAGCACTGGAAATATTGCTCAAAGCCTCGGCGCCGCTTACCCGCATGAAGTAGTTCATGGCCCGGGCCAGCACCTCCACAATTTTTTGCATCAGACCAATGTGGTAGAGAATATTGACCAGGCAGGCGACGAAAATGATCGTCGGGATAATTTTGAAAAAGAAGATAAAACCGCCGTAGCCCAGCGCTTGTCCGCCGTTGGCCGCTTCGGTGGTCCCGATGATTTTTTGAAATGCCGCACTGTCGGCCAACACGCCGAATACGAATTGCGCGCCGGCATCGGAGAAACTGAGCACTTTGGTCACGGCATCGCCCAGCCATTTAAAAATGGCCTGCCCGACCGATGTTTTCAGGATAAATACAGCCAGGAGAACCTGCAGCAACAAACCCATGCCCACGGTGCGGTAATTGATGGCTTTGCGGTTGTTCGATAAAAGGTAGGCCAGGCCGAGGATCAGGATAATGCCCAGGATTCCGATAAGTCGATCCATTTGTGTTAATGTGCTAATGTGCTAATGAGGGAATGTGCTAATGTGCTAATGGGGTAATGTGGGGTGGCCGAAAAGTACGCGACCTGAGCGGATTGCAAAAATTTTTGCCCAAAACCCTACTTTCGCCCGGTCATTCAATGCACACCGGCCATCCATCGCATCCTCAAATCCTCGCATCCTCAATTAAATGCGTCCATACCTCATAGGCATAGCCGGCGGCAGCGGTTCCGGCAAAACGAGTTTTATCCGCGCTTTGCGCAGCGAATTCAATGAAGAGCAGTTGTGCGTCTTGTCGCAGGACGATTATTACCTGCCGCGCGACCAGCAGCACCGCGACCACAACGACGAGTTCAACTTCGACCTGCCCAAGTCTTTTCACAAAAAAGACTTTTACCACGACGTCAAAAAACTGCTGGAAGGCGATACGGTCACGCGGCTGGAATACACGTTCAACAACCCCGACGCACAGCCGAAAACCCTGGAATTCAAGTCGGCGCCGGTCATTATCCTGGAAGGTTTGTTCGTATTCCACTACAAAAAACTCCAGCCGCTGTTCGATCTCAAGGTATTCCTTTATGCGAAGGAAAACCTGAAGATCATCCGCCGGATTCACCGCGACCAGCGCGACCGCGGCTACCCGATCGACGATGTTTTGTACAAATACCAGTACCACGTTTTGCCCTCCTACGAGCGTTATATTTTGCCGTACAAAGACGAAGCGGATATTGTAATCAACAACAACCGCGACGATTTTCGCGATTTTCAACGGGGGCTTTCCGTGTTGTCCGGCTTTATTCGCAGCAAACTGGAGGAAAATAAATGAGGCTGCCCGTCGGGAACTATTTACAGCGATCACAGTTTAGCCCGGCATGAAACACCAAGGTTTGCCGCCCGACGCTCCGCTGTACTCCGCACCGTTTTTGTTGTTGTGTATTTCGCACGGTCTTTTTGCCGCCAGTTTCAACATGATGCTGCCCGAGTTGCCCGCCTACCTCGAATCGCTCGGCGGCGGCGAACACAAAGGGCTCATCATTGCTCTGTTTACCCTGACGGCGGGGCTGTCCCGCCCTTTCAGCGGCAAACTGGCCGACACCATCGGCCGGATGCCGGTGATGTACATCGGCGTTTTCGCTTGTGTGATCTGCGGGCTTTTGTACCCGGCGCTCGCTTTTGTCAGCGGCTTTTTGTGGCTTCGCCTGTTCCATGGTTTTTCCACGGGTTTTAAACCCACGGGCACCTCGGCCTACGTGGCCGACATCGTGCCCGCGCAACGGCGCGGCGAAGCCATGGGCATCCTGGGCATTTGCCTGAGTCTCGGCGCCTCGGCTTCGCCGCCCCTGGGCAGCTGGCTGGTGCAGCAGTATTCGATCAATGCCATGTTTTATGCTTCCACCGTTCTGGCGGCGCTTTCGATGGTTATTTTGATGCGAATGCCCGAAACCTTGTCCGAAAAACAGCCTTTTTCCCCAAAGTTGCTGCGCATCGGCCGCAACGACGTGTTCGATCCGCTGGCCATTCCGGCCGGCATTGCCATGTTGTGTTGCTACTTCGGCTACGGCGTCATTCTGACGCTGGTGCCCGACCTCTGCGATGCCGTGGGCGTCGCCAACCGGGGCACCTTTTTTAGCATTGCCACTTTATCGAGCGTTGCGACGCGCTTTTTTGCCGGGCGGGTTTCCGACCGCCTGGGCCGGGTGCCGGTTTTGAAAGCATCGGCTATACTGATTGCCCTTGCGCTGGCCGCTTTTGCACTGACGAACACCCCGGCCATGTTGTACCTCGCTTCGGCGCTGTTCGGACTGGGTATCGGTATCTTTTCACCGGCTATCACGGCCTGGACGGTCGATCTGGGCGATCCCGAGCGCCGCGGCCGCGCCCTGGCTACCATGTACATCGCCCTCGAAATTGCGATCGGTGGCGGCGCGGCAATAGCAGGCTGGTACTACGGCAACCAAACCGACCACATGCCTGCCGTCTTTTGGCTGGCAGCGGGCATGAGCCTGACGGGTCTTGTGTATTTGTTGTTTTGGGAACGCCGGAAACGGGAGGTGGTTTAACGACAATGTCAACTTGCCGGAAATGTTGCGACTTATGGGCAGGTGCTATTTAAGCCGACAGGTTTTTTATTAGACAGGTTTATATTAGACAGGATTAACAGGATTTACAGGATTGTTTTGATTATGCGGCTTCGCCGCATGGTTTTGATCCTGTGAATCTTGTTAATCCTGTCTAATATAAACCTGTCCAATAAAACCCCGGTCCGCATATCACACTAAACTTGTCGGCCGGCACGCGCAGTTCAGGCGGCCGGTTTGCGGCGAAAAAAGAAGTGATACACCACCCAGCCGACCAGTACGACGGCGATGCCGGCGCCGGAGTTTTTCGGGTTGTCGGCCAGTTGCAATACGATGAACAGGCCCGCCAACACGATAAAAAGCAGCGGGGTAAACGGATACAAAATCGTCCGGTAGCCGCGTTCGGCATCGGGACGGCGTTTGCGGAACACGAAAATGGAAGCCCCGACCAACGCCATACCGATCCAGTCCATAAACGTCACGTAATCGATCAGATCGCCGAAGGTGCCCCAAACCAGCAGCAGCACAATCGACCAGCCGGCCTGGATGAGGATGGCCAGGACGGGGGTGTGCCAGCGCGGGTGCAATTCGGCCAGCTGGCGGAAAAAGATGCCGTCTTTGGCCATGGCATAATAGATCCTGGGCGCCGACATGCAGTAGATCGCCGTGGTTCCGAAGGTCGACAACATGATCAGAAACGCCATCAGCCAGCCGCCCCAGGAAAAGACGGTTTTCATGGCATCGGCGGCCACGGTTTTGGAATTGGCAATGGTTTCGATGGGCAACAGTCGCATGTAGGCGACATTGGCCAGCACGTACACCAGCGTGACGATCAGGGCGCCCAGCACCATGGCGCGGGGCACGTTGCGTTGCGGATTTTGCGTTTCGCCAGCCAGATAGGAAGCATGCTGAAAGCCGCCGTACGACCACAACACACCCACGAAAGCGGCGGCAAAAGCGCTCATCCAGTTGGTCGGCGATTCATTGGCAAATGTGCTGGCAGCATTGGCGGTGGAAATTTCAGGGCGGAAATAAAAGATACCCACCAGAATGATCAGGAGCAGGCCGGCGAGTTTGGCTCCCGTAAAAAGATTGGCCATCAGTCCGCCGACTTTTACCCCGAAAAGATTCACGATGGTCAAAAACACGGTAATACCGACGGCTATGGGTATGACCAGGCCACTGTCCTGGTCGCCGGTTAAATACAACAAGTGTTCGGCACACACCACCGACAGCGCCGCGATACTGCCCGAAGTACTCACAAACAGGATAAACCAGCCGTACAAAAAACCGGCTGTGTCGCCGAAGGCTTCGCGCAAATACACGTACAGCCCGCCGGCGCCGGGAAACATGCTGCCCATTTCGGCAAAGGTGAGCGCGCCCGTAAGCGCCACCAACCCGCCCAGCACCCACAGCGCAATAACGAATTCCGGTTGGTGCATTTGAAGGGCGATCTTGCCCGGCGTGCGGAAAATTCCGCTGCCAATCGTGCTGCCGATGGCGATCATCGTGAGGCCGTACAGGGTCAGGGAGCGTTTTAGTTCAGTGGACATGTGAAGATTCGAGGATACGAGGATACGAGGATTTGAGAAAAGGGTTGTTTCTGCTCTCGGGGGGTATAACGGACCTGCTATTTTACCGGATAATACTTGTTTTTACAAAAGAAATTAATGCTTTGGTGGGAACTGTGACACGTAACGAAGCCGGAAAAAGAGGAATCTTGATTCAATCAAATTTGATATAAATTACCCTTTTTGAAAGCAGAATCAACCCTTTTCTCAAATCCTCGCATCCTCAAATCCTCACTCATAGTATTCCACCCGAAACGCTTCCAGCCAGTCGCCGCCGGCCGGGACCGTCACCAGGCCTTCGCCATTGTGAAAGGCGTCGACGTTGCAGGTCATGGGTTCGAGGGCGATGCTTTCGCGGTGGGGAGGGGTGAATACCTGGAAAAAAGGGAAGCTGGCTGCGCTGGCGACCACGGCAATTTTGCCTTTTTCGCCGCTGAGACCGAGCCGGTAAAGGGCGTTGGGGTTGGCAGTTTTGAAACAATTATCGAGTCGCGTATCGGCGACGAGGGTGTCTTTCAAAAAAGCGGCGTAGGGTGTTTTTTGCCCGGTCGGGATCATTCTTTCATCAATTTCGACCCGGTCGGCGGCAGGCAGATGCATCAGGTGCTCGTCGGCGCTGTTGCTCAGCCGGAAATAGGGGTGCCAGCCGAAGCCTGCCGGAATCGGTTTGCCGTGGTGGTTTTTGACCATAAATGACAAACTGAAATCGCGCCGGTTCGAGATGGTAAAGGTCAGGTCGAGGGTGCAGGGGAACGGATAACCCACCTGGTGCCCGCTGTAATCGAGCCGGCATTCCAGTTCGGCGCTTTCGGTGGTCAGTTCGATGCGGACTACCTCGAAAGCTTCGGCGCGGGCAAATCCGTGGATGGCGTTGCCGGTATCGGCGTTGTTGATCGGGAAGGCGTATTGTTTATCCTCCCAGTTGTATTTGCCGTCGCGCAGGCGGTTGGGGAAGGGGAACAGGACGGCGCTTTTGCCCCATTTTCCGGCAGCCAGTTCTTCGGGAGTTTGATAGCCGTCCAGGATGTTTTGGTTGGAAAAATGCAGATCGAGCAAGGTGGCGCCTTTTCCGGGTACCAGGCTGAACCCGTTTCCATTGACGGGATTGTAGATGTTATACCGGCGCCAGGCGCCGAAGGGGACAATAGCGAGCTCGTACATGAGGAAACCGGCAGATTGAATATTACAGCGATAAACTGCGGCAGCAAATGTGCGAAAACCCCGGCAAGCGCGTCTTTTTTTAAAAAGAAAAAACGGGAGACGATACAGATCGCCTCCCGTCGGGAAAAAACCTGGCCGGCGTCATGCGGCTCCGGCCAGGTTTGGGTAAAAATTAGTGTTGCAGCACTACGCTGCGCTGGGTCATGTCGCCGTCGACAGAGATGCGCAGGAAGTACGTGCCGTCGCTCAGGTCGCCGAGTTCAAGCGGCTGGCTGACGTTGCTGACGGTGCCGAGGTTCAGCGTTTGCAGCACCTGGCCGATCGTGTTCACCACGTCGATGCGCACTTCACCGGCTTGTACCAGCGAGAGGTTGAGCACCACCGTGTTGCGGGTCGGGTTCGGGCTGATCGTGAGGGCTTTGATCGAAGACGGATCGTCGACGCCCGTGGTTACGTCGAATGTTTGCGTGTAAGCATCGACACATCCGCTGGGATCGGTAATGACAACCGAGTAAGCGCCGCTGACCGTCAGGCCGCTGATGTCTTCCGTGCTGGCCGTGAAGCCGCCCGGGCCCGTCCAGCTGAATTGATACAGCGAAGGATCGCCGAGGAATTCGGCCAGACCACCCGACACCGTGATGTCGATGGAGCTGCTGGTCACGTCGGCGTCGTCGATAGCCAGGTCATTGACCGGCGGCATAAGCGTAACGAGTTGGGATTCGCCTACGAAGAAGCAACCCGTGCTCGGGTCGACGTCGAATACGCTCGGACCGTTGGACGGATCGGTATCCGTGGCGCCGCCCAGAACCACCGGAGTGATGTAGTACGGACCATAGGTGAAGGGATCGTTGTCGTTGACGAGGCCTACGGCGAATACGTTTTCCAAAACGCCCGTGCCGCCGAGGAAGCTCGGGGCATCGGCCGGCCACTGGCCGGCGCTGAGCGGCGCGGAGCTGAGTGCCCACAACATACCGAAAACCGGGCCTACGGTCGGGATAGCGAATTCATCCGTGTTGACGGAGATGATTGCGCCCAGGTTGGCCAGGTTGCACACGAAACCGTCGTTGGCAACGGTGTAAGTGCCCACGGCGCCGTTGTCGCAGGTAACGCTCGGCGTTTGGGTGATTTCGATGCAGAATTCGCCGGTTGCCAGGGTGCCCTGGAATTCAAAACCGTCGATCAGGATGTAGTAGTTCACGCCCGATTCCGTCTGGAGATCGAGGCCCGAACGCCAGTCGGGTTCGCCGGAGGTGAAGAGGTCGTCGTTGCAAGCCACCAGGGTCAGGTCGCCGCAGCCGGCGCCTTCGTAGATGGCCATCTGGGTATCGCCCGGGTCTTGCTGAGCGGTACCGATGTAGTTGGTGGCATTGCAGGGCACCGTTTCGATGTGGTAGTTGGCGCCGTCGCCGGTGAAGGTGTACCACATGGAGCCGTTGACAACATCGGTCGTGCCCGAAACTTCTTCGTTCCAGCAGGTTACGATCGGGTCGGTAGCAGCCGGTGTGGCGTTGGTGTTGTCATAAAGGCCGGTCACCTGGGGCACGTCCGGCGTCTGGCCGAAGTACTGGGTGATGTCGACGGCGTTGGCGCAGTCGTCTACGTCGTACACGATCGACGGCAGCGAGACGAATTCTACTTCGTCGACGTAAGCCAGGTACGTGTTGTTGTTTTCGGCGTAGTAGTCGATGGCGCCGAAGTCGGAGTCGTAGCCCCAGGCTTTTACCAGTGCGCCATTGACGAAGAATTTCGCCAGGTTGTTGTCGAGGTCAACGACCAGTTCGATCGGGAACCACACGTTTTGCGGGTAAGTACCAGCAGCCACGGGGGCCGGATCGGTTACGTCGACCACGCCGGTGGTGCGGAAGTACACCTGCAGGGCGAAGTTTTCCGTAGCAGCGCCCGGAGCGGTTTCGTCGGTCTGGATGTTGAAGTAAGCGGCTTTGCCCGTCGGGATGAAGTATTTCCATTTCAGGCTGTAGCGGCCGGTGCTGCGGTTGCCGAGTTGCAGCAACTGGTCGTCGCCGGCGGCGCCGTCGGGTTTTACTTTCATCGATTTGGTGCCGTTGGAGGCCTGCTCGGTCGATACCTCGGCGCTGACAATGTTGCTGGCGACGTCGTTGAGATCCCACGGAATCCAGTGGGGCGACTGCGCGCTGATGTTGCCTACGGTGTACGATTCAAAGTCATCGCAGATGATTTTGTCCGGGTTATCGTTGCAGGACACCGGGCCGGCGACTTCGTACAATTCCAGGTCGTCGACTTTCCAGTGGTACTCCCAGTTGCCTTCCCAGCGGAACTGTATCCACACCTGAGCCTGGCCGTCGGCCTCGGGCAGCGGCAGGTCGATCTCGCCGTCGAAAATATTATCTGCCGGAAGATCGGTGAGGATTTGGTAGTAGGTAAAGTCGGTACCGTTGGTGCTGACGCCCACGCGAGCGTTGTTAATACCGAAGTAGAAGTATTGGGTGTAAAACTTCAGGTGGACATTGCTTTTGCCACTGCAGTTGGCCGGTACGCCTACACCCGTCAGGGTGACGTCGTGCGCATTGCCGTCGCCGTTGGCATCGGAGTTAAACAGAAAATAACCGGTGCTTGCGGTAGCGGAGCCCAGGCCGGGAACGACAGGGTCCTGAAAACCTGCGAGCGGGTCGTTGGTCCAGGTCCAGACTTCGGCGCCCAGATTGGTGCCGCCGTTGACCCAGTTGGTGGTGGCAGAAGCCTGATTGGAGAAGGTTTCCGTCCAAAATGCCTGGGCAGAGGCGTTTTGGTAGCCGAGAGCCAGCAGGAAAGCCAGAGCCAAGCTTCTGATAGTCAGTGTTTTAGTCATGAGAACATCTTTTTGGTTAACAGTTTGAATCATGATTTGAGTGGCCAAAATTCCAAAAAAAGTATCGGTTAGGGAAATGAAGGCCGGATGCTTTTTTCCCAAATGCCGTATTTATACATTTTATGGTTAAATAATGCGGTGCAATACCGATCACTCTGTGTCGTCTTCGGTGCGGGTATTTTTGCGTTCCGGGTTGTCTTTGGCCGTTTGTTTTACCCGGAGGTTCATGTTGTAATTGACGCCCAGGCGGATTTGCCGGCCTGGCTGAGGGTTGTAGAGCAGGTCGTCGGGTGTTCCGCTGGCATCGAGCCCTGCATATCGTTTGTTAAACAGGTTTTGCCCCTGAATATACACCAAAAAATGATCGCTCAAATTGAATCGTATGGCGGCATCCCAGGTACGGAAAGCGGGGTAACGTTCGATAATGACAGGCCGTCCGGCCGATTGCTGCCAGGTGACGGCCTTGCTCAGTGCCGACTGCTGCCGGTTGGAACTCAACATGAGTTCGAAACGATTGGTTCGCCAGGAAGTCCTGAACTGAAACATCCACCGAGGCTGGTTGCGCACGTCGTCGGTCGAGGGGAATTCGTGGCCGAACCACTCCTTCCCACGGCAATATTGCGCAAACATTTCCACCCGCCAGATCAGGTTGACTGTTTCTTTGGTCCCGCGTGAAATATCCAGGGCTGTTTCCCATCGCAAGATACCCTGCGTCCCCCATTGCATCATCGCCAAACCCGGCGCATTCGCAAAGCCATAACGCCAGGTGGGTATGATGCCAGCTTGTTGGGTGAAATACCCTTCGCGCAACAATTGCCGCGCTTCCTGATAAAAAAACAGGCCATCGAACTGCAACCCGGTCATCCGGTACCTTACCCCCAGCTCACCACCATAAGTTTGCTCTGCATTCCCAAAAAAGAATGGATCGCTGTGCCGGTATACTTTATCGGTAAAGAGGGGCGAAATCAGGTAGGCGTTGTTGGATGCGTATAACGACGGCCGCCGGTAGCCCGAGGCAAAATTGGCGCGCACCGACCAGGTGCTGTCGATGCGGTATTGCGCCCCCAAACGCGGCGCAGGCACCACGCCGTAATCGAACATCCAGTTGAGCAGGCCGCCGCCCACGACAAATAGCCGCTTGCCGCGGTATTCAAACTGCGCATACCCCGCCACATCCACGTCGCCGTCGGCAAACGGGTAGAAGGGCTTTACGTCGGGCGGATTGGAACTGCCGTCGACCCGCACCTCCACCGGGATCGCATAATACGAATGGGCAGGCACGCCCTGGCTGAGCGTAATTTGCATGCCTGTTTCGAGGTAAAAATTGGGGCGAATCGCGGCCGTCATTCGGGATTCGTAGCGAAGGTCGATGCCGTTGGCCGTGGTGTAGCGCTCATCGGAGGCCAACATGCGGTACAGGTCTTGCCGCAAGGCCTGTCGGGCGGAGTCGGAGGTCAGAAATGCGGAGTTGACGTCGTAAACCGCGGCGCTCAGGCGGTCGTATACGTAGGTTGTGGTGGAAGTATTATCCAGTTTGTAGCGCAGAAAAGAGAATGTATTGTAGGTGGTCCGAATCTTTCTTTTGCGCTGAAAACCAAGTGAAAAGGTTTCCGTTCGTTCGGCCAGTCGGTTGGAGGGGTTGTACCAGCCCACGGCCAGCGGATTGAGCCCCAGCGCGCTGTGGTCGAAGCGGCCCATGCGGTGATAGGTGAGGTGAATGCCCCGCCAGGTCAGGTTGATGCCGAAAAGGCGGCTTTCGTGGGGTATCTGGGCAAGCTTTGCCTGGTGGCTGCCGGGCGTCGTGCCCCGATAATTGGGGTTGTTCAGGTAAAAGCTGGTATCGATCCCGTTGGTCAGATAATTGTCGACGTTGAACAAATTGGCGTCGTAAAACAAATCGGTATCGTCTCTGACGGTGCTGCTGCCGTACAAACTGAACCGGAAAATCCGTTTGTCACGACCGATTTTACCCCCGAACATGAGGTCGAGATTGTTGTAGCCAAACCTGCCGAACGACAAATCGGCCTGTGTGTAAACCGGCCGTTCCGTTTCTTTCAGAATAATATTGACCACGCCGGCGCAGGCCTCGTTGCCGTAAATGGACGATGCCGGGCCGTACATGATCTCAATGCGTTCGGCCTGCCGGATGGGCAATTGCGAACCGATCGACATCCCGTTGGCCAGGGCGGATTTGACCGGTACGTCGTTGATCAGGATTTTGACGTACTGATTGCCGCTCATGCCGCGCATGAGGAAAGTCTCGCCTTCCAGGGCGTTGCCCGGCTGCGACACCCGGATGCCCGGCGCTGCTTTCAGCACGTCGCCCAGGGTCACAAAACCGTAGCGCAGAATCTCGTCGGCCGTAATGACCCACACCATGTAAGGGAGTTGGTCGACGTCTTCAGGCGAACGGGTGGCAGAAATAGCCTGCGTTTTTTGAAGGGTAGGGTCCCGATCGAGGATGTTTTCCCTTCCCAATTGTTCCGGGCGAAGCAACATGGCACTGTCGGGTTGCGACCGCACCACGGCTGCAAACAGCAAAATAGTCGACAATAAAAGGCAGGTTTTCAACACAGGAGATTTTGCCGGAAAAGTAAGGTTATTCTTCCTTTTCCGCTTCTTCCATGTGATCGGTGAGCCGTTGCACCAGTTTGAATTCGCTGAAAAACGTGCGCGCAATAACCCGTAAAACGGTGTATACCGGTATACCGATCACCATGCCGACCACCCCGCCGATCTTGGCCGAAGCCAGCGTAACAATAAAAATTTCCAGCGGGTGCGCCTTTATGCTTTTTGAAAAAATCAGCGGCCCGACGAAGTTGTTGTCGATAAACTGGGTGAGTAAAAAAGCCCCCGCAACCTTCCCGATCAGGGGCATCATGGCCGCCGCTTCATAGTCGAGGTGCGACGAAACGGTGATAAATATCCCGAAAACAGCGCCCAGAATCGGTCCTACGTAAGGTACAACGTTCAGCAAGCCGCCGAATGCACCGATCAGCAAGGCGTTGTTGACGCCGAAAATCCACAGCAAAATGGTGCAAATCAGCACGAACGACACGACCTGCGTCAGCAGCCCGCGAAAATACCGCGTCAGCACTTCGCTCGATTCTTCCACGGCATGCCGCACTTTGGGCTCGAACTCGTCGGGTACCAGCGCGTGCAGTATGTCGAGGAAAAGCCGGTTTTCCCGCAAAAAGAAGAAAAGAATAAAGGTGATCGAGAATATCGCCGCGACGATATTGCCGGCCGTGGCCAAAAATACGCCCACGAAGTTGCCGACCAGGGCGGGTTTGAACGTATCGAGCAGGACAGCCTGGGTGCGTTCGGCCAGTGATTCCTGCGCGCCGAGCATGCCCAGCCGGTGCAATTCGGTGTCGAGCCAGGAGAGCGGCCCCCTCCATTTTTCACCCACCGCCGTGTAATCGACGGTCGACAAAACCCTTGCTTGTTCCACCAGCGTGGGCACAAACATCATAATCACCCCGATAATGACCAGAAAAAAAGTCAGGATCGTCAGCAGTGCCGCGCCGTTCATCCCGATCCGGAAACGCCCGATCCGCAGGCGTTTGAGGAAAAAAATCATCAGCGGCTTGCCCAGCATCGACAATACCCATGCAATGAGCAAATAGGACAGGATGTCGGCAAAATAGTAGGCTACCGCGCCAAAACAGAGCAGGCCAGCCAGCCAGAGTAAATTGCGTTGCAGGGAAGTCATGGGCAGGATGTTTTTGCTGGTGGATCTTGGTTGGTGAATTGGTGAACTGGTGAATTGGTTATAAAAGGGTTGTTTCTGCTCTCGGGGTGTATAGCGATTGTTTTGGGCCGCCCCGACCGGCTGGCGCGGCCGGCAAGTTACTGAAGCGCCAGGCATCCGGCTGGCGCGGCTGGCGCGGGGCTTTGCCCCGTGCCGTTGTTCCCGCCGGCAAGTTACCGAAGCGCCAGGCATCTGGCTAGCGCGGCTGGCGCGGTGGCTTTGCCCCGTGCCATTGTTCCCGCCGGCAAGTTACCGAAGCGCCAGGCATCCCGGGAGCAGAAACAACCCTTTTATAACCGATTCACCAATTCACCAAATAACCATCAATTCGCCATAATCGAAATCGCGCAGCCGCCGCTGGCCGCCAGGCGGAGGCGCAGGGTGTCGCCTTTGCGGACGGTCGTTTTCCGGATATTGACCGGATAAGGGTTCTTCTCATAATGCGCATCAGGACCGTCTTCGTAGATCGTCGCTTCGTAGGTTTTACCGGCCTCGAGGAAATCCAGTTTGAAGGTGAAATCGCGCGGGTTTTCGTCGGTGATGCTGCCGATAAACCAGTTCGGCTTGCCTTTTTCCTTGCGCGCCATGGTCAGGTAGTCGCCGACGGAGGCGTTAAGCGCCCGTGATTCGTCCCAATCGACCGGCACGTCGCGGATGAACTGGAACACGTCGGGGCGTTTTTCGTAGTTTTCAGGCAGGTCGGCGGCCATTTGCAGGGGGCTGTACAGGGTCACGTACAAGGCGAGTTGTTTGGCGACGGTGGTATGCACCCGTTCTTTTTTATTGGGGTCGAACTGGTTGACCTCGATCTGGAAAATGCCCGGTGTGTAATCCATCGGACCGCCCAGGATGCGGGTAAAGGGCAAAATGCACTCATGTTCCGGCGGGTTGCCCTTGCTCCAGGCGTTGAATTCCTGTCCGCGCGATGCTTCGCAGGCCAGCCAGTTGGGGTAGGTGCGGTGCAGGCCGCTGGGCCGCACAGGCTCGTGGGCGTCGAGCATGACGCGGTATTTCGCGGTGCGTTCGGCGACGCGCACGTAGTGGTTGACCATCCACTGGCCGTCGTGCCATTCGCCTTTGGGGATGATCTTGCCAACATAGCCGGTCTTGACGGCCGGGTAGCCGTATTGGTTCATAAAGGCGTAGGCAGAGTCCATTTGCCGCTCGTAACTCGTTACAGCCGAGGAAGTTTCGTGGTGCATGATCAGTTTGACGCCTTTGGATTCGGCGTAGCGGGAGAGTTCGGCCACGTCGTAGTCGGGGTACGCTTTGGTGAAGCTGAATACCTCTTCTTTTTGCTGGTTAAACCAGTTTTCCCAACCGATATTCCAGCCTTCCACGAGCACGCCGCCGAGGCCGTTTTTAGCGGCGAAATCGATGTATTTTTTGGTGTTGGCGGTGGTGGCGGAGTGTTTGCCCGAGGGCTGGCCGTTTTTGAAACCGTCGCCGTTCTGGCTGCCGGAGTAGTCCCAGGTGCCTTTTCCGACGTGCATTTCCCACCACACCCCGCAGTATTTCATGGGTTTGATCCAGGAGACGTCGCTGAGTTTGCAGGGCTCGTTGAGGTTGAGAATGAGGCGGTTGCCCAGCAAGCCGGCGGCATCGCGGTTGAGCAGCACGGCGCGCCAGGGTGTGTGGAAGGGGAGGGTGTTGACCGATTTGACGGCCGGATCGGAAGTGGAAATCAGGAACGCTTTGAATTTCAGCGTCTTCGGATCGGCGGTGAGGTGCAGGGCGCCGAAATCGACCAGCGCAGCCTCGGCGATGCTGATATGCGTGCCGTTGGCGGCGCGCATGGTCAGCGGTGTCTGGACGTTGTAGGTGTCGACGATGTGCTGGGTGACGATCGATTTCTCGGCCATGTACGGCGCCGTATTGATGCCGCTGATGCTCGTGGTGCTGTACACGTGTTCGTTGGAATCGTAGTCGCCCGGAATCCACCAGGCAGTATGGTCGGCCGTCATTTGGAACTCGGTCAGTTCATTGGTTACTGTGATGTTGTCGGCTTTTTCTTTGGCCGGGAACTCGTAGCGGAAGCCCACGCCATTGTCGTAGGCGCGGAAATGGATGGTCATGGCGTCCGTTTCATTGGCGAGCCGGTAGCGGAGTTCGTTGTAATGGTCGCGGATCTGGGATTCTTCGCCCCACACCGGTTTCCAGGTTTCGTCGTGCGAGCCGGCCTCGGCGCTTACCAGTTTGAAGCCGCTGCTGAAATTATGGCCACGCGCCTCGATGCCCAGGCGCGACCAGTCGACCACCGTGGCGCCGTTGTAGGTTATTTTGTAAAAAGCTTCGCCCGATTTGTTGAGCCCCACTTTTACCGAGGTCGTTTTCCCCGGTGAAAGGAGGGTTTTTATCGTTTTTTGCGCATAAACGGACAGACTGCTGCCCGCGATGAAAAGCAGAAGAACAAGGAACTTTTTCATATAAAGTGTGCAGTTTTTTCAAAAAAGTCGATTTTTTCAACAACCCGGTCGCATCCTCGCATCCTCGCATCCTCGCATCCTCGCATCCTCGCATCCTCAATTTCTAATATCCGCTCCCCAGGCCAGTTTTTGCCGGATGGTGTGCAGGAAAGTAACGTCCTGCAATTGCACGAGTCGGATCGGGAAATCGTTGCGACGCACGGCCAGTTGGTGGTGGGCGCTAATCAGTTCGAAACGGGAGTCGAGGGAGCAAATGAAGTTTTCGCCGCGCCCTTCGATGTCGAACGACAGGACCGACTCATCGGAGATTACGATGGGGCGCACGTTGAGGTTGTGCGGGGCCACGGGCGTGAGTACGAAATTGCCCGAATTGGGGAAAACCACCGGTCCGCCGCAGGAAAGCGAGTAGCCCGTGCTGCCCGTCGGGGTGGCGATAATGATGCCGTCGGCCCAATAGGAGTTGAGATAATCGCCATTGATGTAGGTGTGGATGGTGATCATGGAGGAGGTGTCGCGTTTCAGCAGGGTGCAGTCGTTGAGTGCGAAGGGCACGTCGCCAAAAAGCCCGGGGTGGCTTTCGAGGTAAAGCATGGCCCGCTCCTGAATCACGTATTGTCCGCGCCGGAGTTTCTGGATGGCTTCGGCTACCATTACTTTTTCGATGGTATTGAGAAAGCCCATTCGCCCGAGGTTGATGCCCAGCATGGGCACGCCGGCGTCGCGCACGAGGGTGACGGCGCTCAGCATGGTGCCGTCGCCGCCGAGAACGATGACGAAATCCATGCGGTGTACCCTGAAATCGCGGTAGTCGTCGAAGCGGCCGACAGGACCCTGAAAATTGATCTGCCCGTCCAGATCGGCGAGATAGGGCGCGTACACGTAGGCCGTGATGCCTTCGGCATGCAGGGCGTCGAACAAGGCCTGCACGTAAGGCTGGTCTTTGTCGCGGTATTGTTTTCCAAAAACGACAACTTGCATGGTTCGGAACCGGCTGTTGGGTTTGGGCTGGTAAAAATGAGGGCCCGGCGGCGGTTTCTTTCGCCAAATGGCGCGAAATTGCCAAAGCTTGTTCAATTTTGCCACAAGGTAGTGCCAATTCGGGCATTCCATGCGCCATTTTGCCAACAGACAAACGATCCGATATGTCGAACTCCCACCCGCCTGAAATCTCCGTGGCCGACGTCGTCGCCCGGGAAAGAGAACAACTCCTGCGCCGCCGCGAAAACCTGTCGCAAACCCACGGCGCCGAGCAGCAGCCCAACTGGTTCGGTATCGCCCTTTCGGGCGGCGGTATTCGCTCCGCCACGATCAATATGGGCTTTTTGCGCACGCTCAACCGGTTCGGTATTTTGCGCAAGGCCGATTACCTGAGCACGGTGTCGGGCGGGGGGTACACCCATTCGTACGTGCAGGGTACTTTGAAACAAACGGGCGAGTACAGCGCGCTGTTTACCGACGATCACGCCAAAGAATTTCGCCAGCACGGCGAATACATGACGCCCGGGCAGGGCTGGGTCAAAAACAAAAACCTGTTCCTCCTGATCGTGGCCTTTCTGGTCAGCTGGTTGATGAGCCTGGTGAGTTTGATCATCGTCGGGGGGATTGTGTATTTTGCATACGAATTGATCACGGCAATACCGGGTCTTGCCACCGAAACGACCGCCGCGGCCGCGATGGCACAAAGCAATGAGGGGTCGGTAATACCGCTTATCTATTGGTGGAGCCTGGGGGCGATTCTGCTGGCGCATTTTTTTACCAGCGTTCTGTTGCCTTACAACCTGAATTTGTCCAAATTTTTCAACCTGCTGGAAGCCGCCGCCGCCGTGGTCGGTATTGTGATGCTCATCGGCTACAAGGCGGCGAATTACAGCATCGTTTCCGGGGGGAACGACTGGTGGGTTTGCCTGGCCGTCATTGCCGGTTTTATTCTCCTGGGCTTCGCCGCCAACCCGAACGGGCTCAGTTTTCACCGTTTTTACCGAAAGCAGCTGGCCGATCTTTATCTGCGTTTTGCCACGGATTTTAAAAACCACCCTTTGCACGATTTTTTCAAAGTGGATTCCAAACGGGAGGCCGATTACCTGGCGCCCTATCCGCTCATCAATACCTGCATGAACCTGCAAAACCCCACCGGTGAGGATGCCTTCAAAGGGGTGAAGGCCAGCGATTATTTTTTGCTCAGTCCGCTGTTTTGCGGCTCCAAAATCACGGGTTATGCCCCCACAACGCAGTTTTCCGATTTTAAAAAAATGACCTTGCCGGCGGCCGTGACGATTTCTGCTGCCGCCGTCAATCCGGGATTGGGTATTTATTCCAGCAAGGTCAAAAGCGCGGCGCTTACCCTGTTCAATGCGCGGCTCGGCTGCTGGGTCAGCAATCCCAAAAGCCGAAAACCCGGCACGGCGCCCTGGTGGCCCTGGTATTTTTTCAGCGAGTTGCTGGGCCGTATCGGCACCAAAAAACAAATGGTCAATGTCTCCGACGGCGGTCATATCGAAAATCTGGGCGCTTACGAACTGCTGCGCCGAGGCTGCCGGCTCATTATCAGCGTCGATGCCGGCCAGGATGCCCTGTACACCTTCGCCGATCTGAACAATCTGCTGCTGCGCGCCCGCAACGAACTGGGGCTTGAAATCCGTTTCCGGGAAGGTCAGGAACCGGAAAAAGTCATCGCTCCCCAACCCTCCACGGTGTATTCCAAAAAACGTTTTGCGGTGGCCGACGTAATCCAGCACTGGGCTTCCGACAAAGTGTGTACCCCGGCAGAATTCAACGGGCAGGGCTTTCCGCGCAAGATCGGCACCTTCGTGTACGTCAAATCGTCGGTTACGGAGCCTTCGACACCGCCGCCGCCCAAACCCGACGCGGACCTGAAATACAGCACGTATTATTACAAAATTTACCATCCCGAATTCCCGCACGAATCCACGGGCGACCAGTTTTTCGACCCGGTGCAGTGGGAATCTTATTACCGGCTGGGGCAATACCTCGGCGCCGACATGCTCGGCCTCGGCCTGTTGGGCAAAGCCTCGCGCGATTTTGCGCCGCAATTCAGCGTCGAACAACTCATCAACTGGTTCGACAAGCCGGAGCAAAATCCGCTGTTCTCCGATTCCGAACGCCGGCTGGTTGCCAAACCCGACCAGGGCTTCGAAAGCGTCAATTCCGATGCCGACGGCGAAGAGACGGTGAAGGGGCGCAGCGCGCAGCCGCCGGAGGAAGAAGATGAGTATAGAATTTGAGTGAGGAGCGATGAGTGATGAACGATGAGTTGCTTCGATCGGAAAATACTCCTCGCTCATCACTCCTCACTCATCACTCCTTTTCCCTACCTTCGGGCGTTTTTAGCCATCTTTGCAGCCTTTTTTAGGCTGGAAAGGGCCTTTTGTCAAGAGGCTTCAATGCCTCCAATCCTTTGATTTTCTGGAAAATATCCTGCCCTGATCAGCTGCTGGCGCCGTCGCGACGGCGTACAAAACCCGGTTGTTTCTGACTATGCGTAATTTATTTCAATCCCTCCTTCAGCATCCGACCGTGCAAAAAATCCGCCAGCGGATCGTGCTGCTTTGGGCGCCGGTTCAAATATTCTGGAACCGCGCCACGGCGCCCGTTCGGCAGTTTTTTTCGCCCCTGACCCAGCGTTGGCTCCAGTTGACCTACCCGCTCCGGGTACGTTGGGCAGCGTTTCGTCAAAAAAGCCCGGTTTTGGGCAGTATCCTGGGCTGGACCGGCCGCTTGTTCAAATGGGGCTTCATCGCGCTGCTGCTGCTGGTGTTCAGCGTCTGGATCGGTATTTTTGGTAAACTGCCCAGTTTCGACGAACTGCGCAGCATCGAAACCGCCAATACCAGCGAGGTGTATGCCGCCGACAATGATCGCGAGCCGATCGGCAAGTTTTACATCGAAAACCGGACCACCATCCCGCTCGACAGCATCTCGCCCTTTGTCGTCAAAGCCCTGATCGCCACGGAAGACCGCCGCTTTTTTACCCACTCCGGCGTCGACCTGCAAAGCTGGTTCCGCGTGGCCTATGGCATGGCTACCCGAAAATCGTCGCTCGGCGGCGGCTCTACATTGAGCCAGCAACTGGCTAAAAATCTGTACCCGCGCAAGTCGTACGGGATGGGGCCACTCAACATTATCATCAACAAGATTCGGGAGAATTTTATCTCCATTAAACTGGAGCGCATTTACTCCAAACCCGAACTGCTCAACCTCTATCTCAATACCGTTCCCTTCGGCGGCGATCGCTTCGGTATCAACGTGGCGTCGAAATATTTTTTCAATCGAAAACCCAAAGACCTGAGCCCCGACCAGGCCGCTACCCTGATCGGTATGCTCCAGGCGAGCACCAAATACGACCCGACCCGCAACCCCGAACTCTCGCGCGAACGCCGCAACCTTGTGCTGCGCCAAATGGTGCGCAACGGCGACCTTTCCGAAGCCGATTTTCAAACCCTGAGCAAAAAACCGGTCGGCGCCAAACGCTACGGCGCTTTCGGCAACAACGACGGCCTGGCCACCTACTTCCGCGAATACCTGCGCACCAGCGCGATGCCCCGGCTGCTCAAAAACCTGAAAAAAGAAGACGGCAGCGAATACAACCTCTACACCGACGGCCTGAAAATCTACACCACGCTCAACAGCCAGATGCAGCGCTACGCCGAAGAAGCCGTCGCCAAACACATGGCCACGCTGCAACAACAGTTCGATAAACACTGGAAAAATTATAAAAACGGCAAACCCTGGGGCGACGACAAATGGATCGATGAGCAACTTCGCCGCAGCGACCGCTGGGGAAATCTCAGCGACGCCGGAATGAGCGAAGCGCAAATACTCGAAAACTTCCAGCAGCCGGTCAAAATGACCGTTTTCTCCTGGAAAAACGGCGGTTCGGAGTCGGATACGACCATGACACCGCTCGACAGCGTCCGGTACTATTTCTGTCTGCTCAATTGCGGATTTATGGCCATGGACCATCGCACCGGCTATGTACAGGCATGGGTGGGCGGTACCAATTTCAAACATTTCAAATTCGATCACAACCTGAGCCGCCGTCAGGTCGGCTCCACCTTTAAGCCGATCGTGTATGCCGCGGCCGTGCAGGACAGCGTAAAACCCTGCCAGTTTTTCCCCAATCAACTGGTCAAACTGGAAGACTGGGAGCCGCACAACGCCGACGAACGCTACGGCGGCTATTACACCATGGCCGGCGCCCTACAAAAATCGGTCAACGTCGTTGCCGCGCAACTCATCGAACGGGTCGGCATCCAAAAAACCATCGATCTGGCTACCAAAATGGGCGTTACCGCCAAACTCCCCCGTGAATTCGGTATCAGCCTGGGCGCAGCCGATATTTCCCTGATCGATATGATGAAAGTGTACGGCACCCTGGCCAACGGCGGCGTGCGCCCCGACCCGGTCGTGGTGCTGAAAATCACCGATCGAAACGGGAATGTGTTGTACGACTACGAAGAAGAATTGAAAAAAGACCCCAAAATCAACCTGCACGAACGCGCCCTGACCACCGACCAGGCCGCGATCATGACCCGCATGCTGCAGCAGGTGATCAATTACGGCACCGGCGCCCGCCTGCGTTCCGGATATGGCATCCAGGGTGATTTTGCCGGAAAAACAGGTACCACGCAAAACCATTCCGACGGCTGGTTTATTTGCTACAACCCCGATCTGGTCACCGGCGCCTGGGTCGGCGGCGAAAGCCCGGCCGTGCGCTTCCGCGATATGTCGCTCGGCCAGGGCTCGGCGATGGCCCTGCCTATCGTGGCCTGGTTCTGGCATAAAGTGGCCAACGACCGCAAATACGGCAAAATTCTGCACGACAAGTTCCCCGAACCCAGTCCCTCCGTAGCCGGAATGTTTGGGTGCCCCACCTGGATCGGTATTTCTCCCGACACCTTCAATATCCTGATGCAGGACAGCACCATCGCCGATACCTTGCGCGCCCGCGGCTACAAGGACGTTCAGGACGTGCTCGACTCCTATTTCGGAACCCAGGAACCGCCCGGTGGCGAAGGCGGCGACATTCCGGACGAAGGCGAGGGCGACCAACAGGGCGAAGACCGCCGCGAACGCCGAAAAGACTTTTTTGACAAACTGCTGGGCCGCGAAAAAGAAGATAAAGACAAAAAGAAGGGTGGGGGCGGAAACCGACGATGAGGGGGGAGACCCGGCAGGGCAGACGCGTGAACGCTGAATAGCCTCAATCAAAAATTCAAATTATTGATAATCAGTTGGATTACATGATTGCAGATTACATGATTGTTGATTTAAGATGTATCCTTAGCGTACACTCCGACACTCAACAATCTAAAATCATGTAATCTGCAATCATGTAATCACGTGATTTGACTTTGCAGGTGTTTATGCCCCAATTTATATGCGTTTGCCCTGGGGTAAGTCCGGATAAAATTACAGCGGCCGCAGAGAGAACTAACTCTCTGCGGCCGCTGCGTATTTGTGTGAAATTTTTCTGATCACACGCTTTCCCTGCCGGATGATTACAGTTGCGGCAGAATCACCTTGTCGATGGCGTGGATAACGCCATTGGTGGCCTGTACATCCACGACTACGATATTGGACGTGCGGTTGTTGGCGTCGATAATTTTGGCGCCACCGTCGAGGTCGATGGTCAGGTTCTGGCCGCCGAACGTCGGAACTACCTGGCCGTCGGTGAGCGCGCCGGAACGCACGTTGGCGTTGGCCACTACGTGGTACTGGAGTACTTTGTTGAGCGTAGCGGCGTCGATGGCGTTCAGATCGGCCACGTTGAGTTCGGTCAGGAGCGCGGCAAAAGCGCTGTTGGTCGGAGCAAATACCGTGAACGGACCGGTTCCCGAGAGTACGCCGACGTAGTCGACACCCAGGTCGGAGCGCGTCAGGGCAGCCACGAGAATGCTGAAGTTCGGGTTGTTCAGGGCGTGGTTGACCACCGTCGGCGGCACCATCACCTTGTCGATGATGTGTACGACGCCGTTGTCGGCCAGTACGTCGGCAGTTGTGACGGTTGCTTCGTTGATTTTGACGCCCGAAGCCGTGTTGGCAAAGAGGCTGACCGGGAAGGTGCTGCCGGTGAAATTGAGCGACGACGGTACGTAGCCGGTCGTCACATTGGCGGCGCGAACCTCTCCGGCTACCACGTGGTACAGCAGGATATCTTTCACGGCGCTGCTGGGCAGATCGCTCAGTTTGGTGGCGCCGAGCGAGCTCAACAGGCTGCTGAAGGCGGCGTTGGTCGGGGCGAATACCGTGAATTTACCGGCCGTATTGCCGTTCAGAACATCTTCGAGACCGGCGTATTTCACGGCTTCCACCAGCGTGCTGAGGTCGGCGGTGTTGGCGGCCAGATCGGTAATGTTGTTGGGGGCCACCGTATCGTTGTCGTCTTTGCAGGCGGTGAACAGGGCGGCGCCGGCCAGCAGGAACAGGGTGCTAAAAAGCAGATTTTTCATAATCTGGATGAATGAGTTAGGAGTGAAATGTTAGTGACAAATGTGCCCCATGAACGCCCCGGCTTCTATTCTTGTTTAATCTTGTTGAGAATTTTGTTTGTAAAAATTAAACAAAACGGGGCTAACCTCTTCAATCCCAATAGGCAAGCCAATTGAAAAAAAATTCCGGACGCCGGGTTTTTGCATGTCAGTTCGTGCAAAAAGTTTCGGCCTTTTCTACATTTGGCCGTTCAATACATTGCAAAACGAAACGATATGCAGACCTCTACCCGCGTCCAACTGTCCGCCATGATGTTCCTCGAATTTTTTATTTGGGGCGCCTGGTTTGTGACCATGAGTACCTACCTCAGCAAAACCCTTTCAGCCGGCGACGTTCAGATCGGCCTGGCTTACCAAACCCAGAGTATCGGCGCTATCCTGGCGCCTTTTATCATCGGCCTGATTGCCGACCGCTTTTTTGCCGCGCAAAAAATCCTGGGCATATTGCACCTCCTGGGCGCAGTGCTGATGTGGTACGCCGCATCTCAGCCCGATTTTGGCGGTTTTTACCCGGTTGTACTCATTTACATGATCTTTTACATGCCTACATTGGCTTTGGTCAATGCCATTTCCTTCCGCCAGATGAAAGACCCTGCCAACGAGTTCCCGGGCATACGGGTGTTGGGTACAATCGGCTGGATCGTTGCCGGGCTGACGATCGGCTGGCTGGCCTGGGAAAAGCAGGGGCAGTTGGTTAACACCTTCCGGATGGCGGCTGTGGCTTCGGCCGCGCTGGGTCTTTTCAGTTTTTTCCTGCCCAATACGCCGCCGCCCAAGGCAGGTTCCGACAAAGTCAATATCTCCGATCTGCTGGGCCTCGATGCCCTGGGCCTCTTGAAAGACCGCTCGTTTCTGGTGTTTTTCCTGGGTTCGGTGCTGCTTTGCGTGCCACTCTCGTTCTACTACAATTTTACCAACCTGTTTTTGAATGAATCGGGCATGGAAGGCGCTGCCGGCAAAATGAGCATGGGCCAGATGAGCGAGGTGGCATTCCTGATCGCTATGCCCTGGTTTTTCAAACGTCTGGGCGTCAAGCGCATGCTGCTCGTGGGCATGGCCGCCTGGATGCTCCGTTACCTGCTCTTTTCCTGGGGCGATACCGGCGCCGGCTACTGGATGCTGATTCTGGGCATCGTTCTGCACGGCATTTGTTACGATTTCTTCTTCGTGACGGGCCAGATCTACACCGACGAGCGAGCAGGCGAGCGCTTCAAAAGCGCGGCGCAGGGACTCATCACACTGGCTACCTACGGCGTCGGGATGCTGATCGGCTCGTATATCTCGGGCTACGTCGTGGATGCCTACAAAACGGAAACGGCGCACGACTGGGCGCAAATCTGGCTGGTTCCGGCCGGTATTGCCGCCGCGGTGCTGCTGGGTTTTGCCCTGTTGTTCAGGGGCGACAAGGCCAAAGCCTGAGTTATCGAGAAATTCATACACAGAGGCAGAGTGTTTCACGCGAAGGCGCAAAGGAGCAAAGTGCGCAAGGAGGGGGGATTTTTTTGTTGCACGCAGAGCCGCAGAGGCGCAGCGTTTTTTGATGGGAAGTCATGGCTTCTTTCTTTAAGCGCTTTGCTCCTTTGCGCGCTTAGCGTGAACCCTCCATCCCTCTGCGTCTCTGCGCCTCTGCGTGCAATAAAAAATGCGCGCTTTGCTCCTTTGCGCGCTTAGCGTGCCCCCCCCAGCCCTCTGCGGCTCTGCGCCTGGGCGTGCACTAAAAATTGCGCGCTGGGCTCCCACGCGCGCCCCGGGCGGACCCCCCCTCCCGCGGCGTCCCCGCCCCCCCGCGTGCAAAAACAACTGCGCGCTGGGCTCCTTTGCGCGCATTGCGAGAACCCGCCAACCCTCTGCGTCACTGCGCCACTGCGTGCAAAAAAAAATGCGCGCTTTGCTCCTTTGCGCGCTTAGCGTGCCCCCCCCATCCCTCTGCGTCTCTGCGCCTCTGCGTGCAATAAAAAATGCGCGCTTTGCTCCTTTGCGCGCTTAGCGTGCCCCCCATCCCTCTGCGTCTCTGCGCCTCTGCGTGCAAAAAAAAATGCGCGCTTTGCTCCTTTGCGCGCTTAGCGTGAAACACTCACCCCCCTGCCCCGAACAGCGCGGCAGTCACCTCTTTTTTCCGGGCCCGGGCCACGGGAATCCGGCTGCCGTCGGAGAGCAGCAGTTCCTCCCCGTCGAGGCGGCGCACGATGGCGCGGGCAACGATATAGGATTTGTGTACTCGCAGAAAGTGCTCGGCCGGCAGGTTATTTTCGAGGTTATTCAGGCTTTCCAGCGTGACCACTTTATCGGCGCCGGTGAAAATTTTGACGTACTCCTTCCAGCCTTCGATGTAGCGAATGTCGTCGAGCGGGATTTTGATCCACTGCCGGTCGGCTTTAACGGTGATAAAACCCTCCGGTTTGTCGGAGGCCAAGCCGTTCCGTTGTTGCAGAAGCGCCTTCGCTTTGTCGACGGCGTGCTGAAAACGTTCGAATGCAAAGGGTTTCAGCAAATAATCGACGGCGTCGAGGTCGAAAGCTTCGTGGGCATGCTGGGCATAGGCGGTGGTAAAAATGGTGACCGGCCGGTAAGACACCGCGCGCAACAGATTGACGCCGCTGAGCAAAGGCATTTGAATGTCGAGAAAAAGCAGGTCGATCGACTGGCTTTGCAGTACCTCGACCGCCCGGATCGGGCTCCGGCATTTTTCCACGATTTCGAGCTCGGGCATGCGCTGGATGTAATTTTCCAGCAGCGCCAGCGCCAGGTGTTCGTCATCAACGAGCAGGCATTTGATTTTCATGGTATTGAAGGTGCAGGGTGACTTCGAAGACGCCTTCGTTTTCCCCGGCAACGAATACGTGCCTGCCGGGATAATTGAGTTCCAGCCGTTGCCGGATGTTTTCCAGCCCCACGCCCCCCACCTCGTCTTTTTGCTGATCGGCGGGGTTGAAGGTGTTTTTGATTTCAAAATAAATGTCGCCGGGCTGGCACTTCAAATGCAGGTGCATAAAGGCGGCCGGGTTGACGTCGAGATCGCCGTGTTTCAAGGCATTTTCGACCAACGGCAACAGCAGCACCGGCTCGATCAACACCCCGGCCGTGTCGCCTTCGATGGTAAATCCAATCGGCAGCGGCTGTTCCGATTTCATTTCAAAAAGATCGAGATAGGCCCGGATTTGTTCCACTTCGCGGTCGAGGGGCACCTTGCCGGCCTGAGCGTCGTAGGTGACGTAGCGAAGCAAATCGCTGAGCCGCAGCACCATGTCGGCCGTGCGCGGGTGCTGCAGGGTGGCGGCCGCGTAGATGTTGTTGAGGGTGTTGAAGAGGAAATGTGGATTGATCTGGGCTTTCAGGTAATTGAGCTGCGCCTCCACGTGTCGGGTTTCCAGTTCGCGGTGCCGTAATTCGAGGGCGTGGCGATTTTCCACCAATTGATATAAGGTGCTGAACAACAGCAACAAAAAGTAGGAGATCGAGTACACCACAAACATTCGAACCCAACTGGGCTGCATGCCGGTGCGGGCGACCAATACATTGCCGCCGAAGGTAGTCAGCTCCACCCAGGTGCGCAGCGCGGCCATACCAAGCCAAAACAGCAACAAATACACGATGAGCTCCCGGTATCGCCCGGGCTCCAGGTAGCGGTTGACGAGCAGTTTGGCATTGCCGTAGTACAGGGCAAGCATGAATGCGAGGTTCATCACCGTCCGCATCAATGCTTCACCGGGCGGGCGCACCTGACTGAACAGGTAAAAGAAAGACACGAAGACAAAGGTCCAGCCTGTCAGATGGGTAATCAGGCGCGCCCGCCCGGATAGCAACATGGATACGAAAGACGGCATGTTAGGGCTCCGTTTTGACAAATCTGGCGACCCGCGGTGTACCGCCGGCTGCTTGAATTTGTACCAGATAATGCCCCGGCATCAAGTCGCCGATCATGGCTTCCAGCTGTTGCGCGCCTGGCGCCGCGTCGCTTTGTAAGGCAAAAATTTTCAATGTCCGCCCGTTCAGATCCAGAATACTGGCCTGGAAATCAGCGGCTTCCAGCAGATCGAATTGCACCTGAATCCGCTCGCTGGCCGGATTGGGCGACACCCGCAGCGCGCCAAGTCGCGGATCGGGCGCAGCAGTGCCGCTGCTCAGCAAAGTGCTGTCAAGCACGATGTTTTCATCGCCCGGCTGATACAGCATGTAGGTGAAGTAGATCAGCATCATCTCGTCGGTCGTCGCTTCGCCCTGATTGACCCACTGCGGCGGATCGGAAGGATTTTGATCGTTGTTCAGGGTATTGTCGTACACGGCATAGGCATGCACTTTGGCGCCGATGGGCATTTTTTGCACCTGTTGGAACAAATACGAGCCCTGCCAGTGAAAATCCCAGTCGGGTATCCGGATCAGCGGAATGGTATCGCCTTGCAGGGTGCGGGCAAAACACTCGATGCTTTGCCCGATCAGGTGCATGTGCGGACCGATGCCAATCAGTGAGGCATTGGTGGGCACGGTAAATTGCGCGTGATAGGTCTTCACCTGATTGGGCGGGATGGACAGCGGGTAATCGCTCAGCGAGGGCGGAAAATGGTTGATAAACGGCGCGATACTCACCTCGCGGATACCCTGATTGGTGGGGGTAAAAAACAAATTGACCGTCGCGTTGGCCGTCAGTCCCTGGGCATTGCCGGGGTAGTGAATTTGCAGGACGAGGTCGGCGCCGGGGGTGAGTTTCATACCCATAAACGGCGGCAGCAGCGTGTTGCGCGAGCCGGGTACCCAGGCGCCGACCAGCCGTGCGCCCTGCACCCCGATGCCGCCGAACTGGGCATATCCGGGCTCGGGGGTGGCCAGGTCGTTGAGTTTTGCCTGCCCGGTCGTGTCTTCAAATACCAGCACGTGGTGGATTGCCTGGTGATCGCTCGGAATAACCTCCATGCCGCGCAGAAAAGCCGTTTGGGCCAGTCCGTTGGGCACCACGAAACAGCGGTATTCGTCGACGGGCGAAGTAATGGTATAAAACGGCGTTTGCAAAATATGGTCGGGCATACCGATCTCCGAGCCCACGGTAAACACCGGATCGGGGGGCGCAGCCGCCAGGTTGCCCGACGGCGCGCCGGTAGCCACCCAGTCTTGAATACGCTGTATTTCAGCGTCGGTCAGGGTGTTCTCATGGGCAAACCGGCGATAATCCGGGTCGGCTTTCCACGGCGGCATCCGTTTTGCGGCCGTGGCGTCGGCGATTGCTTCCTTGTAATTCACGGCATTGTCGTAGCCGATCAATGAAAACCCGGCGATGCCGCCGTCGCGGTGACATTTGACGCAATGGTCGTACAGCAGGGGAGCGATGTCGGTCGCCCAGTTGATCGACTGGGCCGAAAGACCGGGCAAGGCCAGCAGGAAGAGGACAAGCGAGGCAAGAGTGCCTTTTTGCGAAGAGGACATGGTAGTTCTGTTTTGTAAATTTTTGACAACGTGTTGATTGGCTTTTATTCTTTCATGCACCTCATCCACCTTGTCGGCGCTATCGGTACGCAAGGTACCCATAAGCCGGTCCCAAATGGTAAAGTACAGCCCGAAATTGCCGGTAAACCGCTCGTGGTGCTGATTGTGGTAGATCGAACTGTTCAGCCAGCGCCCCAGCGGGTGGCGGTACAGGCTTTTCGGGAAAATCTCGTAGCCCAGATGCCCATACACATTGAACCAAAGCATCAGGGTGATAAAAGCAAAAAAGGAGATCGGATGCATGGGCATAAGCACCAGCAAAAGCGGCAAAATGCCGCCTTCCAGCACGGCCTCCGAGGGGTGAAAAGCGTAGGCTGCCCAGGGTGAAGGATTCACCGAACGATGGTGCACCAGATGTACCCGCCGGTAAATGCGCGGATGGTGCATCAGCCGGTGCATCCAGTAGAAATAAGCGTCGTGGATCAGCAGGCTCAACGGGATACTCAGCAACAGCCAACCTATGCCGTATTCCTCAATATTGGTATAAAACTGCGTGTACTGGCGCAGCGGCGTGCCCAAAAACAGCCAGGCAATTGCCCCGAAAATACAGGCGGTCAGAAAGGAATAGCCGATCTCGCGGCGGTAGTCGCGGTCGGCCGGAAAACGTTGCTGGATTTTGCGATACAACCAGCCGCGGCGTTTCCAGACGTAAAAAACAAGAAACAGCGCACCGCTCAGCACTGCGTAGCGGCCAAATATCAGCAGCGGCGTGAGCATCCAGCGCAGGGAGGAAAAATCGGTCGGGTCGAACATGACTAACAGGTTTGAGTGATGAATCGGCGTCAGGTTTAAGTTACCTGATGTTAATTTTTTGTCCAAATCTATCTGCCTGTACGGTTTGTCTGCAAGGCACATTCAACCAACGGTCGCCCCCGATCAACCATTTGCAGGGCGATTGCCATGGGTTGAAAGAAAAAGGCGCTTGGTTGAGCCGGTTTGGCCGGCGCTTTTTTCAGCCCCCACCTTTGTCTCGTCGCCCCGAAATGCGACGCTCATTTTATCACGACAACCCTCATTCAAATTTCCCATCATGCAAAACTTTCGTTCTGAACTGCGCCTTCTGACCCTGGCCCTGCTGGCCGTTCTTTTTGTTCTCAGCGCCTGCCGTAAAGACGGCGAGGTCGTCGCCGAACTGCTCACTGCGGCCGAAGCCGCCGAAATTACGGAATCGGCCGTCTCCGAACGCACCGCCGGCGCCACGCTGCCCACTATCGACATGACCGAATTGCTGGCCAGCATTCCCCAAACCTGCAACACACCCGGCGATACCACCATTCAAAAAAGCAATACGTTTGGCGCCGCCAGTTATTCCTGCACCTTCAACCTGAGTTGGCTGCTCCATTGCAGCAACGCCGGCGTCCCGCAAAGCGCCGACGTCGACGTCAGCGGCAACGGTACCTTTTCCTCGGCCCATTGGTCGGGCGCCGACCAGACGACCGGCGAACTGACCATCACCGGCATCGCGCCCTCGGCGACCGATTACGTGGTTTCGGGCTCGTACAACCTCAACGGCAACCTCACCGGCAACCTGCGCCGCACCGACCCGACCCTCGACGTGCAAACAACCGTTACCCTCGCCAACCTGACCGTCCGCAAATCCGACTACCAGATCACCGACGGCGACGGCACGGTAAGCGTAACCGCCTCCAACGGTCAGGGACAGTCGCAAACGCTCACCGGTACCCTTGTCTTCAATGGCGACGGCACGGTGACCGTGACGGTCAACGGACATACACACACGTTCCCGATTTGATGCAGATCGGCCAGGGTCGCGCGCCGTACGGCTTTTAAAAACGCGACCCTGCCCAAACAACTCTCTGCCGCTTGCATCGTTATACCGGCATGGAACTGACGATTCAAACCCCCGCGCTGCTGTTTCCGGCCGTATCGTTGCTCATGCTGGCCTACACCAACAAGTTTCTTGCCATCGCCAACCTCATCCGGAAGTTGTACTCCGATTACGAGGAAAAACAACAACTGCACCTGCTGTACCAAATCTCCAACCTCAAACGTCGCCTTCAACTCATCCGATGGATGCAGGTGATGGGTGTCGCCAGCATCCTGGGTTGCGTCGTCACCATGTTTTTTGTGTATGAAGAATGGCAGATGTGGGCCAAACTTCTGTTCGCAGGCAGCCTGCTCCTGATGATCGTTTCTCTGGTCATCTGCCTCGTTGAAATCTTCCTGTCGGCCGGCGCTTTGCGGCTTTTATTAAAAGACATCGAGGAAAAGGAAGACCAGCACCAGCAGTGAGAGGGCATTTGGCATATTCAAAAAAGCGACTTACCTTTGTGGCATAAATCTGATCGCAGTAAAACGAGAGGGAACCAAAAGTTCCCTCTTTTGTTTATATCTACCTGAAAAACAGGTCAATACGCAGTATGGACGTCACAGAACGCATCACCCGGCTCCTCGAAGAAAAATTCACGACCGACGAAGCATTCGCCGATTGCTTTATCGTCGAGATCCACCTCAAAGGCGGCCAGCACCTCGACGTGTTCGCCGATTCGGACTCGGGTATGACCTTCTTAAAGTGTCAGGCCCTCAGCCGCCACCTCGAAAAACACCTCGACGAAAACGGCTGGCTCGGCGAAAAATACGTCCTCGAAGTCAGCAGCCCCGGCGTCGACCGGCCGCTCAAATTCCCGCGCCAGTACCGCAAAAACGCCGGCCGGACACTTGCCGTTACCCTGACCGATAAAACCCAAAAAACCGGGCTGCTCAAAAGCGCCGACGATAACGGAATCGTGCTCGAAACGACCCATATCGAACGCGAAAACAACAAGAAAAAAGAAGTCAAAACCGAAACGCCCATCGCTTACGACCAAATCGAAAAGGCGGTGGTGCAATTGGCATTTTGAATAAGGTTCAACTCAACACATTTCCACGATGGTAAACTTAGTAGATGTTTTCTCCGACTTTAAATCCGGCAAAAACATTGACCGCCCCACCATGGTGCGCGTACTGGAAGACGTATTCCGCACCCTGATCAAAAAGAAGTACGAAAACGACGAAAACTTCGATGTCATCGTCAATACCCAAAAAGGCGACCTTGAAATCTGGCGCGTGCGCGAAGTCGTACCCGACGGCGAGGTAACCGACGACAACAGCCAGATCGCCATCTCCGAGGCGCACCTCGTCGACGAGGCCCTCGAAGTCGGCGAAGAGTGTTACGAACAACTCTCGATCGAAGACTTTGGCCGCCGCGCCATCATGGCCGCCCGCCAGACGCTGGTGTCGCGCATCATGGAACTCGAAAAAGACGAGGTGTACCGCAAATACACCGAGCGCGTGGGCGACGTGGTCACCGGCGAAGTCAGCCAGATTATGAAAAAAGACCTGCTCGTGCTCGACGATGCGACCGGCAACGAACTCGTGTTGCCCCGCACCGAAATGATCAAAGGCGACTACTACCGCAAGGGCGATATGGTACGCGGCATCATTCGCAAGGTCGAAATGCGCAACAACGCGCCCTTCGTCATGATCAGCCGCACCGATCCCGGCTTCCTTGAAAAACTGCTCGAAGCCGAGGTGCCCGAGATCGAAGACGGCATCATCGAGGTCAAAAACATCGTGCGCCTGCCCGGCGAACGCGCCAAGGTCGCCGTCGAGAGCCACGACGAACGCATCGACCCCGTGGGCGCCTGCGTGGGGATGAAAGGCAGCCGTATCCACGGCATCGTGCGCGAATTGCGCAACGAAAACATCGACATTATCAACTATACCAACAACGTTTCGCTGTTCATCCAGCGCAGCCTGACGCCCGCCAAAATCACGACCATCGAACTCGACAACGAACGCAAGCGCGCGGCCGTTTACCTCGACGCCGACCAGGTGAGCCTGGCCATCGGCAAAGGCGGCTCCAACATCAAACTGGCCACCAAACTCACCGGTTTTGAAATCGACGTGTACCGCAACAACCAGCAGGAATTCGAAATCGACGACGTGGATCTCGAGGAATTCAGCGACGAAATCGAACCCTGGGTGATCGAAGCGTTCAAAAACATCGGCTGCGATACCGCCCGCCAGGTGCTCGAACTCAGCGTCGAAGAACTCGTGCGCCGCACCGACCTCGAAGAGGAAACCGTGCAGCAAATGGTCAATATCCTGGCCCGGGAATTTGAAGAAGAAGGGTAGGGGACACCCTTGCTCGAAATAAATAGCACATTATAGTATACAGAGGCGCGAAAGACGCGGAAGGAAATACCCTTCGCACTTTCAGCGCCTCTGTGCATAAATTGTTCCGGCTCCGGATTGTCATTAATTCGTATTACTGTTGATTAAAAATCATACAAGCAATCCAGATAAACCCGATACCGGACATTTCTGACATAAAAACCAACATCTTAACGTATCTTTGCGGCGTTTTCCAACCCATCTTCAAATTTTTTAAACGTTTTCAGCCTTCTAATACAGGACTTTTTCCCAACACAGCGCGTTACGTGCCTTCTTTAAACAGCAAATAGTTCCTTTTTTTCAGTAGAAAAACCGCTTAATGGCATTAAAACTTATCAAGGTAGCGAAGGATTTCAACGTCGGTCTGCATAGCATCGTCGAGACCCTGCATGCCCGTGGCTTTACCCATGTCGAAGAACGACCCACCACGGAAATCACCGACGAAATGCTGGCCGTGCTCCAGAAAGAATTCCAGAAAGACCTCGCTATCAAACAGGAAGCCGACAAGCTCCTGCGCCCTGTGCTTAAAAAAGATCCTGTTCCTGTTCCTGTGCCCCCGCCGGCGCCGGTGACGGTCGCGCCCCCTGCGCCCCCGATCGCCAAGCCCGTGCTGCCCCGTCAGGAACCGCCCCAGGCTGCTCCCCCGCCACCGCCTCCCCCGGCCGAACCGGTCCCGGCGCCCGCGCCGCCCAAGCCGGCCGAGCCCGAAGTGCTGCCCCGCGAGCGCCCCGCCCTGCGCGTGGTCGGCAAAATCGACCTCAACCCGCCCAAGCCGGCGCCCAAGCCCGAAGAGAAAAAACCGGCCCCGGTCGTCGAAAAAGCGGAAAAGCCCGCCGAGCAGCCGCCGGCAGCCCCTCCGCCGCCCGCCCCGGCCCCGGCGCCCGCGCCGCCCAAGCCGGCCGAACCCGCTCCGGCCGAACCCGCTGCCGCGGAGTCCGAAGACCCCGAATTCTACCGCGCCGACTCCCCGCAGCTCCGCGGCCTCAAAATTCTCGGCAAAGTCAATCTGGAAAAACCCGCCCCGCCCAGCACCGGCAACCGGAGCGGTGGAAACAATAACAACCGCAACACCGGAGGCCGTCGTGACGACCGCGGTGGCCGCCGTGACGACCGGCAGCAAGGAACCACCAACCCGCCGCAAACCGGCCAGCCGGCTACCGCGGGCGGAAACGACCCCAACGCCGAACGCCGCAAGCGCAAACGCAAAAAAGTACAACAACCGGTCACGGCCGAATCCCTGCAAGCCTCCATGTCGGGCAACCAGGGCGACCGCAAAGGCGGCGGCAACCGCGGCCCCGCACCCGGCAACCGCCCGGCCGGCGGCCCCGACGCCCCCAAAGAGGTCTCGCTCAAGGAGATTGAAGATCAAATCCGCCAGACCATGGCCCGCCTCGGCGCCGGCGCCAGCCGTAAACGCCAGAAAATCCGCCGCGACAAACGCGACGAACGCCGCGAACGCGCCGAACAGGCCCAAATGGCCGAAACCGAAGGCGGAAAAACCCTGCAGGTAACCGAGTTCATCTCGGTATCCGACCTGGCCGCACTCATGAACGTGCGCCCGGCCGATATTATCAAAGCCTGTATGACCCTGGGCATCTTCGTGTCGATCAACCAACGCCTCGACGCCGAACTGATCGAAGTTGTGGCCAGCGAATTCGGCTACGAAATCCAGTTCATCAGCGCCGAAGAACAGGTCGAGGTCGAAGAAGAAGAAATCGACGATCCGGCCGATCTGCGCCCGCGCCAGCCCATCGTCACCGTGATGGGTCACGTCGACCACGGTAAAACCTCCTTGCTCGACTTTATCCGCTCCGCCAAAGTCGCCGAAGGCGAAGCCGGCGGTATCACGCAGCACATCGGCGCCTACGAAGTCACCACCGACGACGGCCGCAAAATCACCTTCCTCGATACCCCCGGTCACGAAGCCTTTACCGCCATGCGTGCGCGGGGCGCCAAAGTAACCGACGTAGCCATCATCGTGATCGCCGCCGACGACTCCATCATGCCCCAAACCCGCGAGGCCATCAGCCACGCACAGGCCGCGGGCGTACCTCTCGTTTTCGCGATTAACAAGATCGATAAAGCCGGCGCCGACCCCGAACGGATCAAAAACGAACTGGCGCAAATGAACCTGCTGGTGGAAGAATGGGGCGGTAAATACCAAAGCCAGGACATTTCGGCTAAAAAGGGCCTCAACGTGGACAAACTCCTCGAAAAAGTACTCCTCGAAGCCGAATTACTCGAACTCCAGGCCAATCCCAAACGCCGCGCTGTGGGCACTGTGCTCGAAGCATCGCTCGAAAAAGGCCTGGGCTACGTCGCCAAAATCCTGGTCGAAAACGGCACGCTCGACATCGGCGACCCGATCATCGCGGGCGAATTCGCCGGCCGCGTCAAGGCCCTGTTCAACGAACGCGGCAAAAAGGTGAAATCTGCCGGCCCGGCCCAACCCGTGGTCGTGCTCGGCCTTCCGGGCGCCCCGCAAGCCGGTGAAAAAATCAAGGAAGCCGCCACCGACGCCGAAGCCAAGGAGATCGCATCCAAACGCGCTCAAATCCTTCGCGAACAGGCCAACCGCGCCAACAAACGCATCAGCCTCGAAGAAATCGGCCGCCGCCTCGCCCTGGGCAACTTCAAAGAACTCAAACTCATCGTCAAAGGCGACGTGGACGGTTCGGTGGAAGCCCTCAGCGACTCGCTCATCAAACTGTCGATGGACAAAATCCAGGTCTCGGTTATCCACAAAGCCGTCGGCCAGATCGTCGACTCCGACGTCATGCTCGCCTCCGCTTCCGATGCCATCATCATCGGCTTTCAGGTGCGCCCCTCGCTCACGGCCCGCAAACTGGCCGAAAAAGAAGGCGTGGAGATCAAAATGTACTCCATCATCTACGAGGCCATCGAAGAAATCAAGGCCGCAATGGAGGGCATGCTGGAGCCGACGAAAGAAGAAGAGATCATGGGCCAGGTGGAAATCCGCGAGGTCTACAAAATCTCCAAAGTCGGCACCGTGGCCGGTTGCTACGTGCAGGAAGGCAAGATCAGCCGCAACCACTACGTGCGCATCATCCGCGACGGTATCGTGGTATACCCGGTCAATGCCAACCAGCACGCCGAACTCTCCTCGCTCAAACGTTTTAAGGAAGACGCCAAAGAGGTCAAAGGCGGCCTCGAATGCGGTCTTACAATCCGCAACTTCAACGACATTAAAGTCGGCGACGTGGTCGAATCCTACGTGGTGAACGAGGTGAAAACAAAACTTTGATTCACACGGGTTTCCCGACCAGGCAGCGCGCCAATCCGCGTGCCATGGCGGGAAATACCAGCGATAATGAAATAATGGCCCCCGGCGACGATGCAGTTGCCGGGGGCTTTTGCTTGCCCGCCAAATAGGCAGAACCCTGTACTTTTGCCTTGTCTACTTCGCGCCGGGAAGATTTAAGCAGGAGGTTGGTAAGGGTTTGTGGAATCCGTCCTACTGAAAATCTGGCGTCAAGCGGTATTCGATAATATTTTTTTTAAAGGTGAAAAAGAAACTGACACTCTATCTGGATGCAACCGTTGTCGAAAACGCCAGGCGGTATGCCCGGCAGAACGGCAAGCATTTGTCTGGCCTGATCGAGGATTATCTGCAGGCACTGACGGCAGATAATCCGCCGTCAGTGGAATCGACCTCCAAAACCAGCCGCCTTTACGGCATACTGGCGCCATTAGGCCAGGATACGGATACGCGACCGCAGCTGGAAGAAATTTTGACCCAAAAATATCTTCCATAAGCATGACAATCGAGGAACAACGCGCCAGTCAGCCCGTTTTTACCTCCCCCCGCTCCATCAACCCTCATCAACCTTATAAACCCATATCAACCTCATCAACCCTCATCAACACATTTTACCCATGAAAGGTATCATCCTCGCCGGCGGCCTCGGCACCCGGCTTTATCCCCTGACCCTCGCCGTGAGCAAACAGCTCATGCCGGTGTACGACAAACCCATGATTTACTACCCGCTCAGCACACTCATGCTGGCGGGTATCCGCGACGTGCTCATCATTTCCACACCCTACGACCTGCCCAAGTTCGAACAACTCTTCGGCGACGGCTCGGCGCTGGGCATGAACTTTTCCTACGTCGTGCAACACGAGCCCAACGGCCTGGCCCAGGCTTTTGTGCTCGGCGCGCCTTTCATCGGCAACGACTCCGCCTCGCTGATCCTGGGCGACAATATCTTTTACGGCGCCGGCCTGGGCGAACTCGTGCGTTCCTGCGCCGCGCCGCAAGGCGGGATTATCTTCGCTTACCAGGTGGCCGACCCGGAACGCTACGGCGTAGTCGAGTTTGACGAAAATTTCCGCGCCCTCAGCATCGAGGAAAAACCCCGGCAGCCCAAAAGCCACTACGCCGTGCCGGGACTGTATTTCTACGACAACTCCGTCGTGGAAGTCGCCCGCAACCTGCGGCCCAGCCCGCGCGGCGAATACGAAATCACCGACGTGAACAAATATTATCTCGAAAAAGGCCTGCTCGAAGTGCGCGTCATGGGCCGCGGCTACGCCTGGCTCGACACCGGCACCCACGAATCGCTCATGCAGGCCGGACAATTCATCCAGACCATCGAAACCCGGCAGGGCCTCAAAATCGGTTGCATCGAGGAAATTGCCTGGGAAATGGGTTTCATCGACGACGCCGGACTGGAACAACTGGGCCGGAAATACGTGAAAAGCGGGTACGGAGAGTATTTGCTGAATTTGTTGAAAAACAAATGAACCGCCCTAAATTTGTCGGCCGCCAACCCGCCACATGACGCCCGTTGATATATTTATCGCCTACTCCCACAAAGACCTCGCCTTCAAAGACGAGCTCCGCGTACACCTACGCCCGCTCACCCGCGCCGGCCGTGCCCGCGTGTGGGACGACCACGACATCGAGGCCGGCCGCGAATGGGACGCGGCCATCAAGGAAAAACTCTTCGCCGCGCAGATCATCCTCCTGCTCGTCAGCCCCGACTCCCTCGATTCCGATTATTTCTACGGCCAGGAAGTCGCCGTTTCGCTCGAACGCCACGCCCGCGGCGAAGCCGTGGTGGTGCCCGTCATCCTGCGCGCCTGCCTCTGGCAACAAACGCCCCTCGGCGCCCTCGAAGCCCTGCCCACCAAGGGCAAACCCGTGAACTCCTGGACGCCCCGCGACGACGCCTGGCACGCCGCCGCCCAGTCGGTCAGCGAACTCGTCGATACCCGCCGCGCCGAACTCGAACGCCAAACCGCCCTCGAACAACAACGCCGCGCCTTCGCCGCCGCCGTGGAAGCCGCCGCTCAACTGGCCCAAAACCACAACTGGCCCGAGGCCGCCCGCGCCTTCGCCGACGCCCTGCGCCTCCACCAGCCCGGCTTCTCGCCCGACCCGGCCGCGCTGGAGCAACGCATCGACGATTGCCACCACCAACAAAACGCCGCCCTCCGCCAGGCCGAGCTCGCCGAACGCAAAGCCGTGTTCGACCGCACCCTCACCCGCGCCGGCACGCTGTTCGGACAGGAAAACTGGCCCGAAGCCCTCGACGCCTACCGCGACGCCCTGCGCCTTCGCGAACCCGATTTCCCCCTCACCGAGGCCGGCAGCCGCATCGAAACGCGCATTGCCCAATGCGAGGCGCAGATCAAAGCGGCCGCCGACCGGCTCCGCCATTACCAGCGCCTGCTCGAAACCGCCCAAAAACACCTCCGCCGCCGCGAATTCGACCCCGCCGAAGCGCTGGCCGAAGAAGCCCGGCAACTGAACATGGGCCCCGGCGCCGACGGACTACTCGCCCAAATCCGTACCGCCCGCGAACAACCCGCCCCGCCCGCCGCCCAGGGCGCCCGCCGCTGGCCCTTCGCCCTGGGCGCCGCGCTGCTCTGCGTGGCGCTGTTCCTGATCTTCCGGCCCGGCAAAACCGCCCGCACCGGCAACCCGCCTGCTGATACCACCCTGCGCAACAACCCGCCGACCCCCGCTGCCCAGACGCCCTCCGCTGCCGAAACCGCCGATTTCAACGCTGCCAAAACTGCCGGCCGCCTCCGGCCGCTCGAACAATTTTTGAACAAATACCCCGACAGCCGCTACAAAAAAGAGGTGCAGGCCCTGCTCGTGCCCCTGTACCTGGGCTCGGCCAAAACCCTGCTCAAGGAAGACAGCCGCGCCGCCAAAACCGCGGCCTGCGGCTACGTTATGGCCATCCTGGCCATCGACCCGACCCATGCCGGCGCCCTCGATCTTCAGCGACGTTTCAAATGCCAATAACCATGAAAATTATCCCCGCACTCCTCCTCCTGCTCGCCGCCCTGCTCGCCCCGGCCCTCGCCTCCGCCCAATGCTGCTGCTGCATCAAACGCGACGCCGGCCAAAAACTCTACGACCAGGGCAAATACGAAGCCGCGATCGCCAAATGGCAGGAAGGCAAAACAGAGTGCGGCGACGCCCCCGACGACTGCCCCGACCTCGACCAGCGCATCAGCAAGGCTCGCGCCAAAATCAAGGAACGCGACCAGGCCGCCGCCCAGCGCCGCCGCGAACAGGAAGCCGCCGCCCAACAACAACGCGAACGGGAAGAACGCGAAGCCGCCGCCCAGCAGGCCGAACTCCAGCGCCTCCGCGACAAAGCCGACGACGACCTCTGGGACGTGCTCAAAGACGGCAACGCCGCCGACTGCGACCGATACCTGTCCAAGTACCCCGAATCCAAACCCGGCCGGCATACGCAGGAGGCACTGCAACGGAAAAAAATGCTGACGGGGGCGGGGACGGCTGTTACGCCGACTACCAGCGATGCGCCAGGCGCGGGAACCGCTAAGGCGGCTTACGAGCCTGAAATGCTCAAAATTACCGGCAGCGATTTCCGAATGGGCAGCGAGGCGGGTGATTCGGATGAAAAACCGGTACACAATGTCACTATCAGCAGTTTTCACCTCGGCAAATACGAGATCACCAATGCCCAGTTCTGCGCGTTTCTCAATGAAAAAGGCAACCAGACCGAAGGGGGGGTAGAGTGGATTGATTTGTCCGGTACTTACGACGATGAAAAATGCCGGATTTATGCCGAGGGCACGGGTTTCAAGGTGCGTTCTGGCTACGAAAATTACCCTGTTATTTTCGTCTCCTGGTACGGCGCGACGGCTTACTGCGCATGGCTGAGCGCCAAAACCGGAAAAAAATACCGCCTGCCCACCGAGGCGGAATGGGAGTATGCTGCCGGCAATGGCGCCAAACACACGACGTACAGCTGGGGAAGTGTATCGCCCTCCGGCGTTCAGGGCGGGAATGTGGCCGATGAAACCGCGAAAAAGCGTTACTCCAGTTGGGCGATTTTCGATGGTTATTCGGATGGTTACGTTTACACGGCGCCAGTAGGCAAATTCAATCCGAACGACTTTGGTCTTTATGATATGAGCGGCAACGTATGGGAATGGTGCGCTGACTGGTACGGATCGGATTATTACGCTTCCAGCCCGTCTTCCAATCCTAAGGGACCGGATTCCGGTACTTATCGGGTTTGCCGGGGTGGCGGCTGGGATTCGGTACCATCGGGAGCCAGGGGCGCCTCCCGGAACAGGTACGGACCGAACACACGGTACCTCAGTCTGGGGTTCCGGGTCGCCCGAGACTATTAAACTTTATACTTTTATATTTTTACCCTTTTTACATTTTTTTAAAATTCGGCGAAGCCGAAATTTTTTTAGAAAAAGGGCAACGCGGCAGGCAGGCCAGGTTTGCCGGGGTGGCGGCTGGAATACGAAACCAACGGAAGCCAGGGGCGCCAACCGGAACAGGAACGAACCGAACAAACGGAACAACAATCTGGGGTTCCGGGTCGCCCGACACTATCAAGACGCATTAGAGCTGTCTTCGCCGGAGTCTGGCGGTTGCATAGTGCCCCGCCGGAGTGTGCGATTAGATAGTCTGCGCGTTGTCCTGTCCCTGTCCGTTTGGGCATGGCAAATACATCGTTGGAAGGTGGGGCTAGTAGCTGGTCGAACGTCCCGCCTTTCTTTTTTTTTCTTTAATGCTTGAGCGATTTAATCCAGCCGCCGATCATACTGCCAATTTCGTCGACCTTTCGGGCTAAATCCTGGTACTTTAAGGAGTTGTAATAACCCAACTCGAAACAAAGCCGAAAGAAGTAGCGGAGTTTTTCGAGTTGAATATTAGCCCTGCGAAGGCGGGCTAACTTCTCCTCGGCCGGCGAATAGTACGCTTCGATACAAATTTCGAGAACATCCGTGGCGGTATTTTGGATGCGATCACCCAGCAAAAAGCGCTGCTGCCGTGGGAATCTCGCCAGTATTGGGACGAGGTCTTTTAGTAGCGTAAATGTTTTATTCACAATCAAATTGTCCTGATGAAGCGGCATACTTTTCTTTTTGATAAGATAACGGACTTTGATAATTTATTGTCGGCTTTTTATCAGGCTCGCAAAGGCAAGCGGGACAAGCCGGCGGTTGCGGCTTTTGAGATGAATGTAGAACGCAATTTGTTTGATATACAGCAGGAATTGAAATCAAAATCCTACCTGCCCGGTGCATACACCACCTTCCTCATCCACGATCCCAAGCAGCGCATGATCAGCACCGCGCCGTTTCGCGACCGGGTGGTACACCATGCTTTGGTGAATGTGATCGAGCCGATATTTGAAAAAACATTTGTTCACGACAGTTATGCCAACCGCAAGGGCAAAGGGACGCACCGGGCGATCGAGCGGTATCAGCACTACGCCCGGCGTTACTCCTGGGTATTGAAATGCGACATCCGGAAATTTTTCCCCAGTGTGGATCACGCTGTTCTGAAGCGGGAAATCCGCTGGAAAATCGCCTGTCCTGACACGCTTTGGTTGTGCGACCGAATCATCGACGGCTCCAATACACAGGAGGCGCCCGGCGTGTACTGGCCGGGCGATTATTGTTTGCCCGGCGCGGCGGAAGCGCAGATTTGGCCACGTCGGGGGCTTCCCATCGGCAACCTGACCAGTCAGTTTTGGGCCAATGTGTACCTGAATCGTTTCGACCATTTCGTGCGGGAGACCTTGCGTGCGCCCGGCTATGTGCGCTACGTCGACGATTTTGTGTTGTTTTCCGACGATAAAAACTGGCTGCAGGCCGTGCAGGCGCCCCTGTCGGATTTTCTGGCTGTTCAGCGTTTGGCCCTGCATGCTGATAAGACGCACGTCCATGCGACGGAGCGGGGCGTACCGTTTTTGGGTTTCCGGGTTTGGCCGCATTACCGGGTGGTCAAAAAGGAGAAGACCAGGCGGTTCGAGCGGTATCTGCGCCATCAACTTTCCGCTCCTGTGCCTGACGGCGACCGTTTAGAGGCCAGTCTGAACAGCTGGCGGGGACACGTTCGTTTCGGTCAGCACGCCCGCTTGTGTTATCGGGTGTTTTGGCGGGTCAAGGCGGCCGGCGTGCCCTTGTTCGGGCATCCGAATGATTCGTGGAGGGTGTTGTGCCGCGCCTGACCGTAAAATCTGCACTCATCAGCCGCATCGCGGCTCAACGTATGTAGCCCCCCGGTCAACCCGGCGGGCGTTGTGCGCCGCATCGCGGCATAAGGTATGTTTACCGATGTTGCGTCCCTCCGGGACGGGATCCCGTACACGTGTTGTTTTTTGCTACCGGGCTTGCATCCCTCCGGGATGAAAAGCGCCTCTGCAATAAAATGGTACGCAGCATAACATTCAAGCATCGTCTCGTCAGGCATGCAACATCGGTGGCAAAAACGATCCACCGGCCCCCCGCCCCATAGGGGCGCAACAGCGGTAGAAAAAACGCCCCCCCAGGCTCCCCGTCCCGGAGGGACGCAACAGCGGTAGAAACCGCCGGGGTATTCGGATACTATTTGCCCTGAATCCTCTGGAAGGCATCTATCCCGAACAGCCGCATCGCGGCTCAACGTATGTAGCCCCCCGGTCAACCCGGCGGGCGTTGTGCGCCGCATCGCGGCATAAGGTATGTTTACCGATGTTGCGTCCCTCCGGGACGGGATCCCGTACACGCGTTGTTTTTTGCTACCGATGTTGCATCCCTCCGGGATGAAACGCCTCTGCAATAAAATGGCACGCAGCGTAACATTCAAGCCCCGTCTCGTCAGGCATGCAACGTCGGTGGCAAAAACGATCCACCGGCCCCCCGCCCCCAGGGCAAACGCATTAAAATCTTCATCGGCTTAGGAAAGGAAAATACGGGAAGAGCTCGGAAAGACCCTATTGACCATTTATGTTGTGGAAAGGAAAAACCCTTTTGAAAATCCG
>JAEUUU010000025.1 GCA_016787345.1 Saprospiraceae bacterium
GTCACCGGGGCTAACGGCTGCGCCTCGACCGCCACGGCGACGGTGACAAACAACTCGTTCACACCCTTGCTGACAGGCGCCGCCACCCCAAATACAGCCTGTACGACCCCTAACGGCTCGATCAACCTGACGGTCAATCCCGGCGGCGCTTACACCTACCAATGGTCGAATACGGAGACAACCGAGGATTTGACGGATTTGACAGCGGGTGTTTTCTCGGTGACGGTATCGGCCGGCGGGAATTGCACAGCCAGCGCGAGTTACACGGTGGAGAATAATTCCCCTGCACCCGATGTTGATGCGACCATAACACCCGCTATCTGCGGAGCGTCTAATGGAGCGATTGATCTGACTGTCGCGCCTGCCGGAAGTTATTTGTACATCTGGTCGAATACTGAACAAACAGAAGACCTGGCAAGTATTTCAGCCGGAGTGTATAGTGTCACCGTTACGCAATTAGCAGGTGGTTGTACCGCCATAGGCAGTTATAGCATACCCAACAACAGTTCCAGTTTTGTTTTGAGCGGTTTAAGTACGCCTGATACAAGTTGCACAAGTTCGACGGGCGCCATCAGCATCAATGTTGCACCGGTCGGAAGTTATACCTTTTTGTGGTCGAATGGACTCGACACCGAGGATATTGACAATCTGGCGGCGGGAACTTACACGCTTACCGTAACAGACGCCAGTGCATGCCCGGGCGAAATAAGTATTATAGTAGCCGAGCAGTTAAACTTCCCGGTTATAAACGGAATTGTAAATGCCGATACCTGTGGACAGCAATTGGGCAGTATCGATTTGCAAGTCGCTCCTCAGTTCAGTGCCGAATATTACTGGTCTAATAATGCCTTGACAGAAGACCTTCACGGTCTTTCAGCCGGTTCTTATGCCGTTACATGTACTGCAAACAACGGTTGCAGCGCCAGTATGGCCTTTACTGTCCCGGACATAAATATTCCGATTGGGGTTACGGGCGTAGTTACTGCCAATACTGCTTGTGCCAACTTTACCGGCGGCATTGATATTTCCCTGAATCAGCCGGGGAATTTTGCCTACCTCTGGTCCGATGCTTCCACAACAGAAGACTTGCTTGGCGTGGCGCCCGGGAATTACAGCCTCACCGTGACGCAAGGCGCGACATGCTCTTCTACTGCAGTATTTTTTATTACGAACGACCCGATTCTGCCCAATGCAACGGCAACCGCTACGCCGGACTACTGTGGGCAGTACAACGGTTCAGTCCAGTTGAATATCACGCCTTCGAACGGTTATGACGTTTTGTGGAATAATGGTTGGACAACGGATGAAATCCAGAGTCTGGGCGCTGGCGTGTATTCAGCAACCATAACCCTTGTCAACGGATGCACTACCACGGTGAACGCCACGGTGCCGGCACAGCAAAACGCAATTGACCTTTCAACAACAATAAGCGACAATACGTCGTGCAATACACCGGACGGCTCGATTGATCTTTCCGTCTCGCCACCGGGCAACTATTCATATACGTGGACAAACGGCGCGACAGTCGAAGACCTCGACCAACTTCCATACGGACAGTATTCTGTGACGGTACAGGATGCTTTTGGATGCGAGGATACGGTTGACGTCGTTATTGGTGGGCCATACGTCCCGCAGGCAACCATATTGGGGCCGGTCTCGGCATGTGCGATGGCGCCGGTGAATTGGGAGGCCAGTCCGGGGTTTGCCGCTTATTTATGGTCGAATGGCGAGACAACGGCAACCATCAGTCCACAGGAATCAGGCTTGTATAGTGTGACGGTTTGGGATGATTTTGGTTGTTCGGCCACTGCTGCACAGAACTTTGCCAGTCTGCCGTTGCCAATAGTAACAATTGCGGGACCATCTTCAACCTGTGAATCTGCCATACCGCTTTCCGTATCAGGCGGGGTTTTTACACAAATTACATGGAACACTGGAGATCACACGGCCGACATCACGGTAACTCAAACCGGTGTTTATTCGGCGACAGTCACCGCGGCAAATGGCTGTACGGCTACCGTTGTTCAGCAAGTTTCGTTTTTGACTCCTCCATTGCCCGAAATTCAACAAGTTCTGGCGCCTTGCGAACAGGTTGCCGTACTGACTGCTTCCGGGGGATTTGCCGCCTATCTGTGGTCGAATGGCGCAACCACGGACGATATTACAGTCGACTCTGCCGGCAATTTTGGACTCACTGTGACCGATATAAACGGTTGCACAGGTACCACTGCCGTATCCGTTGATTTACCGCCGTTGCCATCAGCCTGGATATCTGGTGCAGCAATTGTTTGCCAGGGTAATTCGACGGTATTATCAGCGCCGCCCGGTATGGATACCTATTTATGGAGTACCGGGGCGACCTCAAATCAAATCACGGTTGATATTTCCGGGGGTTATACCCTGATCGTCACGGATGCTGACGGATGTACTGCCGAAGCAAGCCTGTCAGTTACCGTACTGCCGCAATATGAAATTCTGATCGAGCAAGCCGTATGTAACCCTCAGGACACCGGGGTGGTCACGGTAAGCCTGACCAGTATCGGGGGCTGCGACAGTATAATCACGATCCATTCCGTGCAAATACCCCCTGTCGTCGAACTGGTCCAGATGGCAGCCTGTTCTGGGGAAAGTGTCATGTTGAACGGCGTTGCTATGTTGGCCGGAAGTACGCACGATTTCGTTTTTACGGCGGCCAATGGCTGCGATTCGATTGTCAGAGCGATTGTAACTGCCTACCCGGAAGTCAGCTTCAATTCAACCATCGGGCGTTCATGCTGGAATATGCCGACTGGCAGTCTGCATTTGAATATTGGAAGCGGGCAGCCGCCATTTACAATCATGCTGGATGGCACAGCCAGCGACCAGGTTTTGCACGAAGACCTTTCCGGTGGCCAACACATCATTCTGGTGGAGGATGCCAATGGTTGTATTCGAGAGGAAACTGTGGATATACCTGAAACAGAGCCGATCGAGATTTTTATCCTTGCAGATACCCTGTCCTGCGAGCAGAATACTGTTTTACTGCAGCCGTTGGTAAGCGGCGGACAGCCAGGGACAAAGACCTGGACCTGGTCCGATGGTTCGCACGATCCCTGGTTGTCGGTTTCAGCGGCAGGGTTATACACCGTCCGGGTTGAAGATGCTTGTGAAGCAGTCGAGAGGCAGGTGGAGGTAGTGCAGGCAGAAGAAGTCTTGCCGCGGGATTTCGTTTATGTCCCGAATTGCTTTTCTCCCAACGACGACGGCGAGAACGACCTGTTCCAGGTATTCATTCATCCGGAGTACGAGGTCGTCGCATTTGAGTTCAGGGTTTTTGACCGTTGGGGAAACGCGCTGTATGTCACCGCCGATTGGGCGGATGGTTGGGACGGCGTTTTTCGTGAAACACCCATGCAGCCTGCCGTCTATGTTTGGTACATGTCGGCAAAGATCATAGGCTGCAATGGGCGTACGGTTGATATTTTTAAAAAAGGAGACGTGACGATCGTTCGGTAGTGCCGGGCGATTATTTATCCTTTACAAAATCCAGCGAAACCGAATTAATGCAATACCGCAAACCGGTGGGCGCCGGGCCATCGTCGAAAACGTGCCCCAGGTGCCCGCCACAACGGGCGCATTCGACCTCGATACGGCTCATGCCGTGCGTCTCGTCTGGTTTTTCGGCGACGAAACCCGCCTGGTAGGGCTTGTAAAACGAAGGCCAACCGGTCCCGGAATCGAATTTGGTATCGGAACCAAACAAGGGCAATCCGCAGCCTCGGCAGGTGTAAACACCTTTGGCATGGTTGTCCCACAAGTCGCCGCTAAAAGAGCGCTCCGTACTTTCTTCTCTCAAAACGTTGTATTCCAGTTCGTTGAGCATTTTCCGCCATTCGGCTTCCGATTTTTGCACGCGTACGAGTTGGCCGCTGGCATCGTACTGCGCGGGAACGATCACAGAGTCCTGGCTTGCCGCGGTTTCGGTTCCGGCAGGAACGGCGCGTGAGGTCGTTTGTGGTGCATTACAGGCAGCGACCACAAGGAGAAAAATAATGTATTTCATGATGGAATTGTTTTTCAACGTTGTCGCTTGCGTGGCTGCGTCCATTCTTCCCGCTCGGCAAATTCAACGATCCGGCGTACAAAATTGACCAGCGACAAAAACACCAGAAAGCCGAAAGTCACCACGATGTAAATCCAGCGATAGGTACCCGCTTCGCGAAGGGGAATGCCGGATATCAGCCAGGCCGCTGTACCGTTCACCAATGCAAGCCCCAGGTAACTATACATGGAAATACCCCAGTACTTCATCGGATTGGGCGCTTTCAGGCTCATCAGGCTGTTGAAAATGGCAAAGAGCAGAGAGAAAGCGGTGGCAATCGACCAGGGGAAAAGCGGTTCCATTTCAAGCATGCCGATGGCGCTGAGCAGCCAGCCGCCGCCCATGAGTACCAGGGCGCCGGCGGCAACCATGGCGGCTTGTTTGTAGGGCGGAAGATTTTGATCGAGAATATCCATTACAGTGACATGGTTTGAAAAACGGGAACCGGGCTTTATTTAATCATAACGCCTTTGCGATGCAGCAAGGGGACATCGGTAAAATGCATTGTTTCGAGGCTGCCGGGGACAAAAACGTACTTTTTGTCGTACAAATAATCGTGAAAGGAAAAACTGACCCAGTACTCATTGGCCAGCGGTAAAACGGATTTCTGAACCGGCTCAATCTTGACGGCCTCTTTTGGGCCGATATTGTCCCAGAAATACCGGAGCGTGGTAGTGCGGCGTTGTTCGCCGTCGATCTCTCCATACCCCGTAGAATTGACCAAAACAGCGTGAATGGGTTCGTCTTTCAGGTTGATCAGGTAAGCGTCCCAGAATTCTTCGTAGTCTTCTTCATGTTCCAGTCGGGGGATGATCGCAATCGCGACTTCTTCGACTTTAAGGATGGGAATATCTTTTTTCATGACAAAATGTTGTGTGTAAAGGCTATCGGAGTCGCGGGGGTTAAATGGCATTCAAACAGGTTGGAAAAGTGTTTTTTGACCACATCTTTTACTTCCTGAAAATCGGCGGGCCGTCCGAGTTCGCGTTGGAGCGAGGTGACCGTTTTGTCGGGGTCGGCAATGCCGCAGGGCACAATGTAGCCGAAATATTCCAGCGGGGTATTCACATTGAACGCCCAGCCGTGCAAGGTAACCCAGCGGCTCAAATGGACGCCAATTGCGCAGATTTTGCGTTGTTTTTGCGCTTCCGTGCCTTTTACGCCGGGTGTAGGGCCACTCAGCCAAACGCCGGTATAGTCCTTGATTCGATACGCTTCGAGGCCGTAATCGGCAAGTGTCCGGATCATAATTTCTTCAATATGGCGCACGTACCGGTGAACGTCGGTGAAAAAGCACTCCAGATCCAGCAAGGGATAACCGACCAACTGGCCGGGGCCGTGGAAAGTAATGTCGCCGCCGCGATTGATCGGGAAGTATTCGATACCTCGCTCGGCGAGTTGTTGCTCATTGAGCAGCAAATGGTCAGAAGAACCGCTTTTTCCGAGCGTAAATACCGGGGGGTGCTCGACAAACAGCAAACAATGCTCCTGCGGATAAGTGCCGGGCGCTTCCTGACGGTGGGCCAGTTTGTTTTCCACCAGTTTGCGATGCCGGGCGGTTTGGTATTCCCAGGCTTCGCTGTAGCGCATCTGCCCCAGATCTTCAAAGCGGACGTTTTGCATGGCACTTAAACAGCAGTTTTGAGAAGATGTTGTAAGCGGAAAGATAGGGTTAGCACAGGCAAAGATTTTACACCGGGCGGCGTTTGCCGTTGAAAAATACGGAAAATAAAAACCTTTCAGATCAGGGCACAAAAATGCGTTGTGACAAGCAACTGCCCACCGCCGATTTCCTACCTTTGCATCCCGTAACAACTCGAAGCATACATGACGAAATACATCTTTGTTACGGGCGGCGTAACTTCTTCGCTGGGAAAAGGCATTCTTTGCGCTTCTCTCGCCAAACTCCTCCAGGCCCGCGGCTTTTCCGTAACGATTCAGAAATTTGACCCCTACCTCAACGTAGACCCCGGCACGCTCAATCCTTACGAGCATGGCGAATGCTACGTCACCGAAGACGGCGCTGAAACTGACCTCGATCTCGGCCATTACGAACGATTTCTCAATACTCCCACCAGTCGCGCCAACAACGTCACGACCGGTCTGGTGTACCAAACCGTTATCGAAAAGGAGCGCGCCGGCGAATACCTCGGCAAAACGGTGCAGGTGATCCCGCACATCACCGATGAAATCAAACGCCGTATGCTCCTGCTGGGGCAAACCGGACAGTACGACATCGTCATTACGGAACTCGGCGGCACGGTAGGAGATATCGAATCGCTGCCTTACATCGAATCGGTGCGCCAAATGCGCTGGGAACTCGGCCGCGACAACTGTATGGTGATCCACCTTACCCTGGTTCCGTTTCTCAACGCCGCAAAAGAACTCAAAACCAAACCAACGCAACATTCTGTTAAAGAATTACTTACGCTCGGTGTGCAACCCGATATACTGGCCTGCCGTACCGAGCACCCGCTGGGAGCCGATCTGCGCCGCAAAATCGCCCTGTTTTGCAATGTCGAAATGTCGTCGGTCATAGAGGTGATCGACGCCGACAGTATCTACGACGTACCGCTGATGTTGCACAAGGAAAAGCTGGACAGCGTGGTCATTTCCAAATTACACCTCAACGACCGCCGCGAGCCCAACCTGAATTCCTGGAAAAACTTTTTGGGCAAACTCAAAAACCCGCTCCACGAAGTGCGCATCGGCCTCATCGGCAAATACAACGAATTGCCCGATGCATACAAATCCATTTACGAAGCCTTCGTGCATGCCGGCGCCGTCAATGAATGCAAGGTGCGGGTAGTGCCCATCCACGCCGAAATGCTTGAGGGCAGTTATCAGGACGTGACCAGGGTGCTGCACGATCTTAACGGTATTCTGGTTGCGCCGGGTTTCGGCGAACGCGGTATCGAAGGCAAACTGATGGCCATTCGCTATGCCCGCGAAAACAAAGTACCGTTCTTCGGCATTTGCCTGGGCATGCAGACCGCCTGTGTCGAATTTGCCCGCAATGTGCTCGAACTCAGCGCCGCCGCTTCTACGGAAGTCAATCCGACTACGCCCGATCCGGTGATCGATCTGATGCCGGAGCAGAAAAAAATTACCCAAAAAGGCGGCACGATGCGACTGGGTGCGTACGCTTGCGAAATTCGGAAAAAAAGCAAGGCGCATACGGCCTACCAAAGCGCAGCCATCAGCGAACGACATCGCCACCGCTGGGAATTTAACAACGATTACCTCGACAGATTTGAAAAAGCGGGCATGATTCCCAGCGGAGTCAATCCGGATTCCGGTCTGGTGGAAATCATGGAGTTAAAAGACCACCCCTGGTTCGTCGGCGTTCAGTTTCACCCTGAATTGAAAAGTACGGTGGAAGCGCCTCACCCCTTGTTCGTGGCTTTCGTAAAGGCGAGTATCAAAGGCAAGGTTTGACCGGCGCGGAGGCTGTTTCAAAAGTCCGGCTAGTATTCTTGTTTTCACGCAAAGTCGCAAAGGCTGCCAGGAAGCAAATTCTTTGCGCGCTTTGCGACTTTGCGTGAAAGAATTCTTCACGGATTTTTCAAACAGCCTCCTAAACCTGTTTTTTGAAAATTACGCTGAACAGCCAGGCTGCGATCAGCGCTACAACCGGGAACGCGGCAACAAGCAGTCCTGCCGTACGCAAACGAAACACGAAACGCAGCAGTGGACCGCCCGCAAGGCATAAAAACAACCCGATCAGCAGCCAGCTGTGCAAGTCGGTCGACAAACTCATGCCGCCGCGAAACCTTGCAGCCAGGATGACGAAAATGGTGAACAACAGGTCGGCAGACCAGAGCAGCCAGAAAAGAAGATTCATCTTTGAATAATTAGTCGCAAAGCGCCCTATTTTGAGGGCGCTTTGCGATAATGTCCGAATTCGCGATCCCAGGCGCCCGACAACAGCGCTTCCGACAACCTTTCCACCAGCTCATCTTCCAGACCTGGCGCTAAAAAGCCCCATGCAGACTGCGCTTTGCGCACCTCCCGGTGCAAAAATGCTTCCGGGCGCCCGTAAAATGCCTCCTGAAATCCGTCGACGCATTGTAGCGGTATCGACACCGGAACAACTTCTCCGGAGCCGCCCAGCGCCTGTTGAATGCGATCGATAGCAGGATAACGCGCTCGCTCGACATCGATCAATTCAGGGAAATATCGGACGTTCCAGAACACATCCAGCGCCGCTGGGTCGTATGTCATGATGACTATCTGGCCGCGGGTAACCCGCCGTACTTCCCGCAAGCCTTTTTCCAGATTCGGCCAGTGGTGCACGGTGAGCATGGCCATGGCCGCATCGAATGTGTTGTCGTCGAAAGGCAGGAGCTCCGCCTTGGCATTTATTGCAGGTACTTTGCCCTTGGCGATGCGTTGGGCTCGCATAACCGAGGAAGGTTCGACTGCGACGATATAACGATCGGAGGGCTCGTAAGAACCGGCGCCGGCGCCGACATTCAGGATTGTCTGCGCACCGCCCAATGCCCGGTTGACAAACGCTGCAATGTGCGGGTCAGTCTGCCGATATCCGGCGTAAGAATGGCCGAGGCGATCGTAGTCGAAAGCAGGGTTGTCTATTTGCATAAATAACAGACTGTTATCGATACTGAAAAGCTGCTTTTCGCAGTCGGTCCATGATTGCCAGACCGATACCGGCTTCTTTTACCGGCTCCGCGACGATAAATTCGATATGCTCGTCTTCTTCCAGCGCGTGCATCTTTTGAAAAAGATTAGCCGCGATTTCATACAGGTTGCCACTCTCGGAAAGGTATTCCACTCGTTTGAATGCGGCCGGCGCCGGGCTTCCTGCCGACAGGAAAGCGGCGTTTCGGGTATCCGGAATATCGGCGTACTCCCGCCAGATGTAGAGTGGCTTGTTGGGGCTGTAATGCGACTGTATATGACCAGGCGAGGCAATTTGTTCTTCCCGGGTGCTGTCGGAAGTTGATCTCGGCACAACTTTTTCCAGTTCTTCGGCAGTGATGATGCCTTGACGGAGCACCACGAATCCGTCGTCGTGCAGTGTAATTACAGTCGATTCGATACCTACCCGGGTTGGCCCTCCGTCGAGGACGTGGTCGACCAAATGGAGTTGTTTGCGCACGTGTTCGGCCTTGGTAGGGCTGAGTTTGCCGAATTTGTTGGCACTGGGCGCTGCAATCGGGCAGCCGGAAGCGCTGATCAGGGCGAGGGCCACGGGGTGGTCGGGCATCCGGATGCCTACCGTATCGAGCCCCGAGGTGACAATATCGGGCACGTGTTCGCTTTTGGGCAAAACGATGGTCAGCGGGCCGGGCCAGAAAACACGGGCCAGCCGGGCTACCCGTTCGTCGGTCGATAGGGTCAGTTGAGCGACTTGATCCAAAGAGGCGATATGCACGATCAGAGGATCGAAAGAGGGACGCTCCTTGCAGGCAAAAATTTTTGCCACCGCGATGGGGTCAAGGGCATTTGCGCCCAGGCCATACACGGTCTCGGTTGGAAAGGCGACCAACCCTCCCCGTCGAATAATACCCGCGGCTTGTTCTATTTCTTGCGGCGATACCATGTTTAATACATTGATAACCAAAGTAAAAAGTATTTTTCGCATTCTCGCATTCTCGCATCCTCGCATCCTCGCATCCTCGCATCCTCGCATCCTCGCATCCTCGCATCCTCGCATCCTCGCATCCTCGCATCCTCGCATCCTCGCATCCTCGCATCCTCGCATCCTCGCATCCTCGCATCCTCGCATC